>NZ_JAKLSP010000032.1:0-89550 GCF_022014505.1 Pseudomonas sp. PGPR40
AAATCCTGCCTTCAGGAGCGATCGGCCTCCCCCAGAAACGCACTTGCTGTTGTATGACTCCTTGAGCGTAACCTCTCTCGTTGGAGTCAGGGACAACATACAAGGAGCGAGGCTTGCCCGCGAAGGCTTCAACTAGCCCGCGACTTGCAACGCGGGACCATAGCCTTCGATAAATTCCGCCGGCATGCGCTTGGGCTTGCCGGTCGACAGTTCGATGCACACGAAAGTGGTCTGCGCCCGCAGCAACGTTGTGTTGTCACTGGGTCGCTTCAACTGAAAGTGTCGAGTCATTTTCAGGCGCTGGTCCCAATCGACGATCCAGGTCGCCAATTGCAGTTCGTCATCCTCATAGGCCGCCACCAGGTAATCGATCTCGTGCCGCACCACCGCCATCGCCCGATCCAGTCGACGATACTCGACCAGATCCAGGCCCAGCCGTTGCGAATGGCGCCAGGCGCAGCGCTCGAGCCAGGTCACGTACACCGCGTTGTTCGCGTGACCCAACCCGTCGATGTCCTCGGCGCCCACTTGCAGATCAATGATAAACGGCGTTGCCCGATCCCAGCCCATACCCCACTCCCCGTCAGATTATTTCGACCGGGGCAGTGTAACGGAAGCTCAGGCCGATTGGCGCGATTGCAGGCTTCGACCAGCCAGTAGCGAGAGAACGCCGTCGATCACCCGCGGATCGGCCAGGACCCGTTGATGACCGCCCTCCTCCAGGCGTAACAAACGGCTGTCGAACCAGGCTTCGTGGATCGACTGGGATTCCTTGACTGGAACAAAGTTGTCGTCCTCGGCATGGACGATCAGCCCCGGCATGTCGAGCTGATAGCGCGCGACATCCAGCGCAGCGGCGCGCATGCCGACGTCTTTCTCGACCTGGCGAATGAATGCAGAACGGGCTTTGGGCGGCAACCCCACATAGCTCGCGAACCCACGCAGTACCCCGAGAATTCGCGCCGGAGCGGCGATCGAGACCAGGGTTTCGGTGCGCAAGCCCAACTGAACTGCGAGCATGGCACTGGCGCCGCCCATGGAGTGACCGATCACCGCTTGCAGCGGCGGCAATTCAGCGGCCGCTTCGAGCATGGCCCGGGCGAACAGCACCACATTGGCCTCATTGCCAGGCGAGCGACCGTGAGCCGGGCCGTCCAGGGCAACCACGGTGTAACCGGCATCAACCAGCGCCGTGATCAGTGAGGCAAACTGCGTTGGCCGGCCTTCCCAACCGTGCATCAACAACACCGCCGGGCCTTGGCCCCAGCGCAGCGCGGAGAGACCAAAGCGCAAAGTGATTCGCTCGGACTTCGCCAGCAGCGGCAATTCCCAGTCACGCGGCAGTAATTGCCGCGGGGTCATGAATGCCAGACGCATCTTGCTCGCCACCAGCTTCGGCGCGAACCAGCCCAAGGTGCCATTAACGCCACGAACCCAGCTCAACGTGTTCATCGCCATCTCCTCAGGCTGACGCCTTTAGGTCACAGCACCGCCGACTTGGCGGCGCGCAGCAATCGATCGGACAACTCTCCTGGCCCCAGCGCCCGCGCCAGAGCCAAACCACCCACCATCAAGGCCATGTCGGCCAAGGCTTTGTCAGCCTCTTCCGGGCTGGCCGCCAACTGCGCGACCATCAACTCGACATGCTCATTCAACGCCACGCGGAATTCATCCGGCAGACGGCCCAGTTCGCCGACCGACGCCGGAATCGGACAGGCCTGCTCGGTGGAATCGCGGTGCCTGCGCGACAGGTAGAACGCAGCGACCAACGCGCGACGCTCTTCGCCGGTCAACTTGGCGTCCATATCGTCGATCAAATCCCGACGATGGCTGAGCAGCTGCTTGAATGCTTCCAGCATCAATGCGTCCTTGCTTTCGAAGTGCGCGTAGAAGCCACCGACCGTCAGGCCGGCCGCGCCCATCACTTCGCCCACGCTCGGCTCGGCCGGGCCGCGCTGAATCAGCGCTGCACTGGCAGCCTTGAGGATGCGTTCGCGGGTTTGAGCTTTTTTATCGTTCATCGTTGCCTCCGAATATTACGAGTAGAATATTATTCTCATAATAATTTTTCGCAAGTCGGGAATGCGACCGCTGGTCTGAAGAGAAATAGTTTTGAGGAAAAAGGAGAGTTGGCCAAACGCCAGACAAACAAAAGGGCCATTCAATAATTGAATGACCCTTAAAAATCCCGCAGAGCGGGTAATCGTGGCGTCCCCTAGGGGACTCGAACCCCTGTTACCGCCGTGAAAGGGCGGTGTCCTAGGCCACTAGACGAAGGGGACACAAACCCTTCTATACAATTGATCAGTGCTGAGAGCTGATCGATTCAAGGCCGGTGTGGCCAGACCTTGAACTGTAAAATTGGTGGAGCTAGACGGGATCGAACCGTCGACCTCTTGCATGCCATGCAAGCGCTCTCCCAGCTGAGCTATAGCCCCGGATTTTTCGCCTCGCGGCGGAGCGACATCTTGCAACATCGCTTCTGTAAAACTGGCGTCCCCTAGGGGACTCGAACCCCTGTTACCGCCGTGAAAGGGCGGTGTCCTAGGCCACTAGACGAAGGGGACGCAAACCCTTCTATACAACTGATCAACGCTGAGTGTTGATCGCTTCAAGGCCGGTGTGGCCAGACCTTGAAGTGTAAATTGGTGGAGCTAGACGGGATCGAACCGTCGACCTCTTGCATGCCATGCAAGCGCTCTCCCAGCTGAGCTATAGCCCCTCATCGCTGAGGACGGGGCGAATCTTAATGGCGCATCGAAAGACTGTCAAACTTATTTTCAACAATTTTCAAAATTTTTTGCCCACATAACAATCACTTACCGCCCTCCCCCCGCAAATTCGGGGTTTTTCCCCTGTAGGAGCTGGCTTGCCAGCGAAGACGACCGCAAGATCGATGCAAAGCTTCGAGGTCGCCTTCGCCGGCAAGCCGGCGCCTACAGGTGTCAGGCGATGGCGCCCAACAGCTTTTCCCACTCCTTGTTTTCCTTCTTCGACACGCCGCCCAGCAGGTCGATAGCCTGGCGCAGACGGAAACGGGTCAGGTCCGGGCCAAGGATTTCCATCGCATCGAGTACCGACACCGAGCTGGCCTGCCCAGTGATCGCGGCGAACATCAGCGGCATGGCGTCACGCAGTTTCAACTCCAGCGATTCAACCACCGCCTGAATCGTCGCGGTAATGCTGTCCTTCTCCCACTGACGCAGGCTTTCCAGCTTCCACAGGATCAACTGCATCAACTGCCGAACCTGATCGCCCGAAAGCTTCTTGGATTCGAACAGTTTGGCATCCGGGTTCACGCCACCGGCGAAGAAGAACCCGGCCAGCGGTGCGACCTGGCTGAAGATTTCAACCCGGCCCTGCACATGCGGTGCGATTTTCATCATGTAGTCAGGGTTCAGCGCCCACTTCTGCACACGAGCGGCAAACTCCTCTACCGGCAGATCACGCAGCCACTGACCGTTGAGCCACGACAGCTTCTCGATGTCGAAAATCGGCCCGCCGAGAGAGACACGTTTGAGGTCAAAATTATCGACCATCTCTTGCAGAGAGAACTTCTCGCGCTCATCCGGCATCGACCAGCCCATGCGGCCCAGGTAGTTGAGCATTGCTTCCGGCATGAAGCCCATGCGCTCGTAGAACGTCACCGAGGTCGGGTTTTTGCGCTTGGACAGCTTACTCTTGTCCGGGTTACGCAGCAGCGGCATGTAGCACAGCTGTGGTTGTTCCCAGCCGAAGTACTCGTACAAAAGGATCAGTTTCGGTGCCGAAGGCAGCCATTCTTCACCGCGCAGAACGTGGGTAATGCCCATCAAGTGGTCATCGACCACGTTGGCCAGGAAGTACGTCGGCAGGCCGTCGGTCTTCATCAGCACTTGCATGTCCATGCGATCCCACGGGATCTCGACGTCGCCACGCAGCATGTCTGGCACCACACACACGCCTTCGCTCGGCACTTTCATGCGGATGACGTGCGGCTCGCCGGCGGCCAGGCGGCGCGCGACTTCTTCCTTGGACAGCAACAGCGCACGGCCGTCGTAACGCGGTGTTTCGCCACGCGCCATTTGCTCGGCGCGCATCTGATCCAACTCTTCGGCCGTGCAAAAACACGGGAAGGCATGACCCATGTCGACCAATTGCTGGCAGTATTTCTGATAGATATCGCCGCGCTCGCTCTGACGGTAAGGACCGTGCGGGCCGCCGACGTCCGGGCCTTCGCTCCAGTCGATACCCAACCAACGCAGGGCGTCGTAAATCTGCTGTTCGGACTCGCGGGTCGAACGCAGTTGATCGGTGTCTTCGATCCGCAGGATGAACTCACCGCCATGCTGCTTGGCAAAGCAGTAGTTGAACAAAGCGATGTAAGCGGTACCTACATGGGGGTCCCCGGTAGGCGATGGCGCGATGCGAGTGCGGACGGTGGTCATGGCATGTCTCGAAAAGAATAAAAAGCGAAGATCAAAGCGAACTTCCAACAAGAGCCGAATGGTAACAGGCGTAGCCTGCCACGCTCCAGTGAGTGGGGTATTTACCTCCACATTACTTGTAGGCCGAGGTGGGTTGAGGGCGGGGGAAGCGCTTTAGCTGACGAATATGGCGTTCAGTCGTACGCCTTCGCGAGCAAGCCCGCTCCCACATTAGACCGCGTCCGCCTGGACAACTCGGTCAATTGTGGGAGCGGGCTTGCTCGCGAAGAGGCCCTGACAGACACCACAAATCAAACTGCGATCAACC
Organism: Pseudomonas sp. PGPR40; assembly: GCF_022014505.1. Lineage (NCBI taxonomy): Bacteria > Pseudomonadati > Pseudomonadota > Gammaproteobacteria > Pseudomonadales > Pseudomonadaceae > Pseudomonas > Pseudomonas sp. PGPR40. The sequence continues at coordinate 4,735 of NZ_JAKLSP010000032.1, forward strand.
GCTCCCGCAACTTGCCAATTTCGTCGCGCAACTGCGCCGCGGCTTCGAATTCCAGGTCGCGGGCGAGCTGGTACATCTTTTCTTCCAACTGGCGAATGCGTTTGCTGATCTCGCTCGGCGAGCGCAGTTCGGCCTCGTACTTGGCACTTTCCTCGGCGGCCTTGGCCATGCCTTTGCGCTTCTTGCTGCGCGAACCTGGCACGACCGCGCCTTCCATAATGTCGGCGACGTCCTTGAACACCCCCTTCGGCGTGATGCCATTGGCCAGGTTGAAGGCGATCTGCTTGTCGCGACGACGCTCGGTTTCGCCGATCGCCCGCTCCATCGAGCCGGTAATGCGATCCGCGTACAAAATCGCTCGACCATTGAGGTTGCGCGCCGCCCGGCCGATGGTCTGGATCAGCGAACGCTCGGAGCGAAGAAAACCTTCCTTGTCGGCATCGAGAATCGCCACCAGCGAGACTTCCGGCATGTCCAGGCCTTCACGCAGCAGGTTGATCCCCACCAGCACATCGAAGACGCCGAGACGCAAGTCACGGATAATTTCGACCCGTTCCACGGTGTCGATGTCCGAGTGCAGATAACGCACGCGTACGCCGTGGTCGGCCAGGTAATCGGTCAAATCTTCGGACATACGCTTGGTCAGCGTGGTGACCAGTACCCGCTCTTCCAGGGCGACACGCTTGGTGATTTCCGAGAGCAAGTCGTCGACCTGAGTCAACGCCGGACGGATTTCGATTTGCGGATCCACCAGACCGGTTGGGCGCACCAATTGCTCGACCACTCGACCGGCGTGTTCCGCCTCGTAATTGCCCGGCGTGGCCGAGACAAAAATCGTTTGGGGACTGATGCTTTCGAACTCATCGAAACGCATCGGCCGGTTGTCCAGCGCGGACGGCAGGCGGAAGCCGTACTCGACCAGCGTTTCTTTCCGGGAACGGTCACCTTTATACATGGCGCCGACTTGCGGCACGCTGACGTGGGACTCGTCGATTACCAGCAAAGCGTCGGCCGGCAGGTAGTCGAACAACGTGGGTGGCGCCTGGCCGGATTCACGCCCCGACAGGTAGCGCGAATAGTTTTCGATGCCATTGCAGTAACCCAGTTCGAGAATCATCTCCAGGTCGAAGCGGGTGCGCTGTTCCAGTCGCTGGGCTTCCACCAGTTTGTTGTTGGAGCGCAGGTATTCCAAGCGCTCCTGCAATTCGACCTTGATCCCTTCGGTGGCCTCGAGCAGGGTTTCCCGCGGGGTCACGTAGTGGCTCTTCGGATAGAAGGTGAAACGCGGCAGTTTGCGGATGACTTCACCGGTCAACGGGTCGAAGGCGGACAGACTCTCCACTTCATCATCAAACAGCTCGATGCGGATCGCTTCGAAATCGGATTCCGCCGGGTGGATATCAATCACATCGCCGCGCACCCGAAAGGTCGCCCGGGCGAAGTCCATGTCGTTGCGGGTGTATTGCAGGTCGGCCAGGCGACGCAATAGCGCGCGCTGGTCGAGCTTGTCGCCGCGATCGACGTGCAACACCATCTTCAAATAAGTTTCCGGACTGCCCAGACCGTAGATGCACGACACCGTGGTGACGATGATCGCGTCCTTGCGCTCCAGCAGTGCCTTGGTCGCAGACAGGCGCATCTGCTCGATATGGTCGTTGATCGAGGCATCCTTCTCGATGAAGGTGTCGGACGACGGCACGTAGGCTTCGGGCTGGTAGTAGTCGTAATAGGAGACGAAGTATTCAACCGCATTGTTCGGAAAGAACGCTTTGAATTCGCCATACAACTGCGCGGCCAGCGTTTTGTTGGGCGCCAGCACCAGCGTCGGGCGCTGTATCTGGGCGATCACGTTGGCGATGCTGAAGGTCTTGCCCGAGCCGGTCACACCGAGCAACGTCTGGTGCGCCAGCCCGGCCTCAATGCCCTCGACCATCAGGCGGATGGCTTCCGGCTGATCGCCGGCGGGCTCGAAGCGGGTGATTAGCTGGAATTCAGACATACGTACCTCTGGTTCACTCTTGTCCGGCTACACCGGACAGGAACGAGAAAGACCGCAAACGACCGATGTCGCCCGAGGAAAAAACTGGATTGTGCTCAATGTGGAGCCGTTTGCCATCGCTTTCAAGGTAAACGTCCTACATCGGGTAGAACCTTTGACGACATCACTCGACCAACGATCGAAAAATAATTCGAAAAACTTACCGTAAAAGCCGAATCGCCTGTCGCCATCAATCGCTGATGACCTCTATACTAGCTCCCCGTTTGTGCACCGCTCTAGTGCATTCGGCTGGAGCGCGACACGTCCCTCCACACTCCATTCAGAGCCGCCGCAATAATGAGCCTGTTCTCCGCTGTCGAAATGGCACCACGCGATCCAATCCTGGGCCTCAACGAAGCATTCAATGCCGATACCCGTACCAACAAGGTCAACCTGGGGGTCGGTGTTTACTGCGACGAGGAGGGGCGAATTCCACTCCTGCGCGCCGTTGTCGAAGCCGAGACGATTCGCGCTGCTCAACACGTTTCCCGTGGTTACTTGCCGATTGATGGCATCGCCGCCTACGACCAGGCCGTGCAGAAACTGCTGTTCGGCAATGACTCGCCGCTGATCGCTGCTGGCCGGGTCATCACCACTCAAGCCGTTGGCGGTACTGGCGCACTGAAAATCGGTGCCGACTTCCTCAAGCAACTGCTGCCGAACGCCGTCGTGGCGATCAGTGACCCGAGTTGGGAAAACCACCGCGCACTGTTTGAAACCGCCGGTTTCCCGGTGCAGAACTATCGCTACTACGACGCGGCCACCCACGATGTTAACCGTGCAGGCCTGCTGGAAGACCTGAACGCCCTGCCGTCTGGCTCCATCGTTGTGCTGCACGCTTGCTGCCACAACCCGACCGGCGTGGACCTGAGCCCGGCGGACTGGAAAAACGTGCTGGACGTGGTGAAAGCGAAAGGTCATGTGCCGTTCCTCGACATGGCCTACCAGGGCTTTGGCGACGGTATCGATGAAGACGCTGCGGCCGTGCGCCTGTTCGCCGAATCGGACCTGACCTTCTTCGTTTCCAGTTCGTTCTCCAAATCCTTCTCGCTGTACGGCGAGCGCGTTGGCGCCTTGTCGATCGTCAGCGATTCGAGAGAAGAAAGCGCGCGCGTGCTGTCGCAAGTCAAACGCGTGATCCGCACCAACTACTCCAACCCGCCAACCCACGGCGCAAGCATCGTCGCCGCCGTGCTGAACAGCCCGGTACTGCGCGCCCAATGGGAAGAAGAACTGGCAGAAATGCGCCTGCGGATTCGCGGCATGCGCATCCAGATGGTCGACCTGCTGGCGAAAAATGCTCCGCAGCGCGATTTCAGCTTCGTCGGCCGTCAGCGCGGCATGTTTTCCTACTCCGGCCTGACGGTTGAGCAGGTAACCCGTCTGCGCAACGAGTTCGGCATCTATGCCCTGGACACCGGCCGCATCTGCGTTGCCGCGCTGAACCAGAGCAACATCGACGCCGTGACCAAGGCCATCGTTCAGGTGATCTGAGTCGTTGCGTGATTAAAAACGGGAAGCCAATGGGCTTCCCGTTTTTTATTTGTCTTTGATAATTCCCAGTTCGGCGACCGGTCGCTCTAGACTGCACGCAGATCAAAAATGTGGGAGCGAGCTTGCTCGCGAAAGCGGTCTATCTGTCACATTGATGCTGGATGTGCCACCGCCTTCGCGAGCAAGCCCGCTCCCACAGGTTAAGAGTACACCCGAGAATTCTTGAGAACCCACATGAAAAACGATGACCTACGCGCCGACCGCGACGAGCTAGACCACTTCGTGCCCCGCTCCTCGGCCAAACGCGGTAATAACCTGGTGCTGCAAATAGCGGCGGGCGTATTCCTTGGCGGCCTGGCGTTGTGGCTGGTGCAACTGGCCGCCACGACGCTGTACGCCAAACTGATGCTCGCCACCATCACCTTCGGCGGTTAGGCCAGTTCGCTCGCGCGTTGGCTGGCCGCGTCGTCGTAAGCCACATAAAGCAACTCGGCCACCTGGCTTTTGATCGCTTTGGTGCTTTCCAGGCCCAGGACAAAACCTTCTGCCTTGCCGCCCGCGCGATTCAATTCGTCAGCGGTGCTGGCCTGAGTGATAGCGTCGAACAGTTTCTCGGCGTGTGGGCCGACGCCTTTGGGCAGGCTGATCTGAGCGATGCTCATGCGAACACCCCGCTGTTTTGAGGTGTGAGGGTTGGGTGATTCATGGCGCATACCTTTTCGGCGGAGGGCCGGCAGCGCGTGTCACCACTTCCGGGCGGCCATGGTAGACCTCTAACGCGTTTCTGGTAACCGCCAATGGCCGATAACCCCCTCTGATCCGATGAAAACCTCAAACAGCCAATAGAGGCTTGACTTCTCTTTTTGAATCAGTAACATAGACGCCATTCCGCGATAGCTCAGTTGGTAGAGCAAGTGACTGTTAATCACTGGGTCCCTGGTTCGAGTCCAGGTCGTGGAGCCAGACAGCAAGATCGAAAAGCCCCTGAATCAAAAGGTTCAGGGGCTTTTTTGTGCACGCCATAAAAGTCAAAAGATCGCAGCCTGCGGCAGCTCCTACGGGGATCGCATCGCACACGAATCCCAAGGAGCTGCCGCAGGCTGCGATCTTTTGATCAACCTGCCTTTTTACCGGGTACCGCCGTCAGACATGCTCACTGCTTTTCGCATGCACCGCTCGCGGCTCTGCATGCCCATGCTCTGTCTCCACCACCGGAATCTCATTCCCGTCGCAGTCATGAAGCTTACCTTCGCTGAAGTAATCCCCTTCCCGCAACGCCGCCAGATCCTGATAACGCAAGACGCGCTCGGTACCGGCGGCAAACACTGACTGCTGATCCGAGTTGCCGGCAGTGAGGTGGTTGAAGGCCAGGTTCAGCACGATGGCCATGATCGCCGAGGAGCTGATGCCCGAGTGGAAGATCGTCGCGAACCAGCTGGGGAAGTGGTCGTAGAAGTTCGGTGCGGCGATGGGGATCATCCCAAATCCGATTGAAGTGGCGACGATGATCAGATTGACGTTGTTGCGGTAGTCGACCTTGGATAACGTCCGAATGCCGCTGGCCGCCACAGTGCCGAACAGCACGATGCCAGCGCCGCCGAGCACGGAGGTCGGTACCGCGGCGATCACCCGCCCCATGAACGGCAGCAATCCGAGCACCACCAGGAACACACCGCCGGTGGCCACCACGAAACGGCTCTTGATCCCGGTTACCGCCACCAACCCGACGTTTTGGGCGAAAGCACTCTGGGTGAAGGAGCCGAAGATCGGCGCGATCATGCTCGACAGCATGTCGGCGCGCAGGCCGTTGCCCAGGCGTTTGGAGTCGACTTTGGTGTCGATGATTTCACCGACGGCCAGAATGTCGGCCGAAGTCTCCACCAAGGTCACCATGATCACGATGCACATCGACAGGATCGCGGCGAAGTGGAAAGTCGGCATGCCGAAATGGAACGGTGCCGGGAAGCCGAACATCGGGCCTTGGGTGACGGACGAGAAATCCGCCATGCCGAGGAACACGGCGATGACTGTGCCGATGACCATGGCCAAGAGGATCGACAAACGGGAGATGGTCGCACTGCCGATCTTGCTCAGTAGCAGCACCAGCACCAGCGTCACAGCCGCCAGGCCAATGTTCGCCATGCTGCCGAAGTCAGGGGCATGGCTGTTGCCGCCCATGGCCCAGCGCGCGGCCACCGGCATCAGCGTCAGGCCGATCGTGGTGATCACAATGCCCGTCACCAGCGGCGGAAAGAACTTGGTGATTCGCGAGAACACCGGTGTGATCAGCAAGCCGATCAGTGACGCGGCAATCACCGCCCCGAGAATCGACTGAAAGCCGCCCTCCCCGCCACTGCTGACAATCGCCACCATGGTCGCAACGCCAGAAAACGACACGCCCTGTACCAGCGGCAACTGACAACCGAAAAACGGCAAACCCAGGGTTTGCAGCAATGTCGCCAGCCCCCCTGCAAACAATGAAGCAGCAATCAACAAACCGATGTCCGCCGGCGAGAGCCCGGCCGCCTGGCCGATGATCAAAGGCACCGCGACAATACCGCCGTACATGGTTAGAACGTGTTGCAAGCCATAAGCCATATTCGCGCCGATCCCGAGATTTTCATCCTCAGGCCGCTGGAGTGAAACATGGGGCGTTTTCATGGTTGGGGGGTTCCCTGGTTTTTGTTGTGCGCATACTGTATTCAAAACTCAGGACAACTGTCTATAGAGTTGTATACAACTACCCGGTCAGATTATGGACATGTGCCCATGCCGCCCTTTAGCCGTCGTGCCTCCAGTTCAAAAACTCCTTGAAATACATCCTTCCTCCCCGCTCCTCCCCCACCACTAGTCTTTTGTTTTCCAAACGACCGTCGGCACGGTTGCCTCTCGCTAATACATATAAAGTATGCATAATGAAGTCATTCGAAATTCAGTATCACAAGGCAAAGAACGCGGCCAACAAACTGAAGCATCGAGGCGTCAGCCTCGCGGAGACAGAACCCGTGTTTTATGACGAACGAGCCCTAACGCTTCAGGACAATCATCATGACGAGCATCGGTGGATCATCATCGGCTGGATGCCAAAGGTCGCTTGCTGGTCGTTGCATATACCCACCGCGACCCGAATTTCGTGCGAATCATTTCCGCGCGCATCGCCACCAAAAACGAGCGGCGCCGCTATATGGAGGCTTGACCGATGAAAGATGAATACGACTTCAGTAATGCCAAGCGTGGAGCGATTGCCTCCAGCAAAGGCAAGACCCGAATCACCATCATGCTCGATGATGTCGTCATAGAGACCGCGCGCGCGCTGGCAGAAAGCGAGGGATATGGCTACCAGACGGTGATCAACAACACCTTGCGCCAGGCATTGCTCAGCGATAAAGGCAAAGCGACGAAGACCGATCAGAACACTGCGGTTGCAGATGCCGGGCATTTCAAAAAAGGAATAACGGCCTCCGAGCTGAAAAACCTGGAGAAAAAACTGTCAGAGGTCCTCAACGAAATCCATCACGTGATGGAGCTTGAGGTTCGTTCCTAGCTTGGGTCGACCATAAGAAAAAAAGGGGCGAATTAACCAATCCGCCCCTTTACGTGTTGCTTGATTTGACTGCTACACAGACCCGATCAACCGTTCAAATACCCGCTTCAACGCTTCCTGCGACGGCACCCGGATACCGAATTCATTTTCCAGCAACCCGATCAGTTCCTCAGCGTCCGTCACCTGGCGCCGTTCGCTCTCGCTGCCCATGCGATGAATGGCAAAACTGCCGTTATTCAGCGTGCGTCGCCATCCCTCCCCCGTCCTCGCCACCATCAGTTGTTTGACGAAGGACGATTCGGGATGGGTCGAGACGTACCAGTTGCCCAGGGTGTAATCGATGTCTTCCTGACGTTGCAAATCGAAGATGTACATCGCCCGCCATTCACCGCCGACGTTGGCGCGCAGGGTGTAGCCATCGGCGTGCGGTTCGATGCGATAGGATTCGTGGGGGGTGAACTGCTCGGCTCCGGTATCCAGCATTAGCGGTGCGGTGGGCACCATGCCGCCGAAGCCGACGTCGGTGATGTAGCGCACGCCGTCGAGTGTCACCAGACTCAGGCGGTGAGTACGTGCGGTCCATGCGTCTTCGGGCTGGCCCATGACCACGCGGCCGGTGATGCCACGTGCGTCGAAACCCAATGTCTGCAGCAAAGCCAGGAACAGATTGTTGAGTTCGTAGCAGTAGCCACCGCGACCGTCGTGCAGGACTTTCTGTTCTATGGACGGCAGGTCGATGAGCACTGGTTCGCCCAATAACGTGGTGAGGTTTTCGAACGGGAAGGCACCGGTGTGACGCAGCTGCAGTTGACGCAGGGTTTCCAGGGTCGGCGCCGGGGGCGCGTCGAAGCCCAGGCGTTGCAGATACAGCGCAAGATTCATTAGTCGTGGCTCGCTCATCGCTCAATCCTTTATGCAGAGTTCCGCGGATCGCTCCGCCGATGGGCGCCATGTATAAGGGAAAACACGGTCGGACTGACAATTGATTTAGCCAATCGCCGCACGCACCAAGACTATCGACGCTTGCGCGAGCCCAATCGAATCCATGCCGGCGCATGATCGCTGGCATGCGGTTCGTTGCGGACCCAGGCATCGACGCCGGCGTCTTGCAGGTAAGGACTCAGTGCCGGGTTAAGCAGCAGATGATCGATGCGCAACCCCGAGTTTTTCTGCCAGTGCTGCCGGAAGTAATCCCAGAAGGTATAGATTCGCTCTTCCGGATACAGATGACGCAGGGAATCGGTCCAGCCCTGATCCAGCAACCGCTGATAACACGCGCGACTCTCGGGTTGCAGCAGCGCGTCCTTGAGCCAGGAGCGCGGGTTGTAGATATCCAGATCGGTGGGCACCACGTTGTAGTCGCCGGCCAGCACCACCGGATGCTCGCTGTTCTGGAGCTCCTTGGCATGCGAGATCAGCCGCTCGAACCACGCCAGTTTGTAATCGAACTTCGGCCCTGGCTGCGGGTTGCCATTGGGCAAGTACAGACAGCCCACCACAATCCCGTGCACGGCAGCTTCCACGTAGCGGCTATGGGTGTCGCTGTCATCCCCCGGCAAACCGCGCCGGCTCTCCAGCGGCTGCGCATCACGCGCCAGAATCGCCACCCCGTTCCACGACACCTGGCCGTGCCAGATAGCGCCATAGCCTGCCGCCTCCAGCTCGGCGACGGGGAATGCGCCGTCCACCGATTTGAGTTCCTGCAAGCAGGCGATGTCTGGCTGTTCCCGCGCAAGCCAGGCCAATAGATTCGGCAAGCGGGCGCGCATGCCGTTGACGTTGAAGGTGGCGATTTTCAGGTTCTTCATGATCCGACGCTCGCAACGGATTGGGCGATATCCAGTTGTGACCGGGGTGCGCCACGGCAGTTGCCATGGCGCACGAAACAGGCGACTAAAGGTGCGTGCCCTGCGCTGCAAAATCCTCTCTGGATGCCTTGAGCAATGGCAGTAGCGCATGCTTGTCCACCGGCCGACTGAGGTAGAACCCCTGCACCTCATGGCACTGGTCCGAGATCAGGCAGTCCAGTTGCTCCAGCGTTTCGACGCCCTCTGCAGTGACGGTCAGCCCCATGGCCTTGCCCAGATTGATGATCGCCTGCACCACGGCGCGGTCATTACTGCCGTTGCTCATGGACGCAATGAAACGCTTGTCGATCTTGATCCCGTCGAACGGATACGTGCGCAGGTAACCCAGCGAAGAATAACCGGTGCCGAAGTCGTCCATGTTCAGCCGTACGCCCAACTCCTTGAGCGCAGTCATGGTCGCCAAGGCGCCATCGACGTCGATGAGCATCACGTTTTCAGTGATCTCCAGTTCCAGTCGACTGGCGGGCAATCGGCTCTGGATCAACGCCTCCCGGACATCCTCGATCACATCGCTACGGGCAAACTGCACCGGCGACAGATTGACCGACACCATCATCGCACCGGGCCAGGTCAGGGCCGTCTCGCACGCCTCGCGCAACACCCAGCGGCCCAGTGGCACAATCAGATCGGTCTGCTCGGCCAACGGAATAAACGCGTCGGGGCTCAACAAGCCTTGCACCGGATGCTGCCAGCGCAGCAGCGCTTCGACCGAGACGATCTGCTTGCCATCGACGTGATAACGCGGCTGGTAATGCATCACGAATTCGTTGTGCTTGATCGCCCGACGCAGGTCGTTTTCCAGTTGCCGGCGGTGCTGGATCTGATCGTTCATGTGCGCCGCAAAGTAGCACCAGGTCTTCTTGCCGTCGGACTTGGCCTGATACAACGCGATATCGGCACAGCGAATCAGCTCCTCCGCAAGGTGCCCCTGGCGCCGACTCAGGGCGATACCGATGCTCGCGCCAATGTGCAGCGTGTGGTGATCGTGATGAATCGGTTGATGCAGGCTGTCGAGCAAGCGCTCGCAAAACCGGTCGATTTCCGCGTGGCTGTCCATGCCGTGGAGCACCAGCACAAACTCGTCGCCACCCAATCGGGCAACCAGATCGATGTCCCGTGTGCATTCGCGCAAACGAATGGCAACCTCCAGCAATACCGCATCGCCGGCCGGGTGACCGAGGGAATCGTTGATCGGCTTGAAGTTGTCCAGGTCGATCATCAACAGCGTCAGCGCCGTCGATTGCTCTTTCAGCGCCAGCGCGTCTTCGAGATAGCGCGCCAGTTTGTTGCGGTTCGGCAGGCCAGTCAGTGCGTCGTGCATCGACAGGTGCTGGATCTGCGCATGGGCGGCGACCTCATCAGTGATGTCGCTGGCCGTCCCGCGAAACCCCAGCACTGTGCCCTTGCGCTGGATCGGTCGCGCCGACACCCGACAGACCCGTTGTTGCCCCGATTGATCGCGGTAGGAACAGCGCAAATGGCTGACGGCCTGTTCTTCATCGAGTTTGTTCAGCCACAGCGACAAGGGCGTTGTTTCGCAGTTGAGCAGTTGCCCGATGTTCTGCCCCAGCCATTGCTGATCGGAAAACCCGGTGACGGTGCTGAAACGCCCCGACAGATAAGTGATGCAGTGCTGATCGTCGATTTCCCAGATCCAGTCAGACGCGGCTTCGGCCACCGCACGAAAGCGTTCTTCACTGGCCTCCAGCGCCTGGTTCGACAAATCGAGGCTGGTGTAACTGGCATCCACATGCCCGGACGTGCGCAGGACATATCGAAAGAAGTAAGCGGTCAACAACCCCAGAATCAGCAGCGCCCCGCCCAGTGGCGGCAGCAGCGACCAGAGCAATTGGTGACCCGGCTGCTCGAGCCGGGAGACCAGGCTGTAATCGGTGCCGGCAAGGGCAACGGCCGGTTGACCGGGCGCAATAGCGCCGTCGGACATCAGGCTCAAGTCATGCAAACCGTAATCGGCACTCAAGGCACTGAGCTTTTCAGGGTTTAACTGATCGACGTATATCAGCACCGAGGTGCTCTTGGGATCGACCGCAGGGCGTTCGTCATTGGGCACGATCGCGGCTGCCGTCAACAGCGCCGGTTTACCTTCGAACAAGGTGTACCGGTGGACGGGCTCGATGAGGCTCTCCTGACTTTGAAGTTCCTCTATAAGTGTCGCCATAGAGGTCGACAGATAGGTTTTCGCCTCATCCTGAACCTGCAGCCCGCGCACCACGGCGTATTTTGTTCGCTGAGCATCGACCACGAAAACGCCATCGTAGTGGTCCATGGTGAACAGGGTTTTACCCAGGTTCTGCTCGACATAGGCCCACTGTACATCGACCTCGCCGTTCAGATGATCGTAGGCCGTCGTCCAGTTGGCATAACTGGTGATGTAGTTTTTCGTCGCGGTGATACGGTTTTCCAGCGCGCGCTGGGTATAAAACGTGGTCTTGGCCAGGTCCTCGGCATCGAGCCGCCCGGCAATGCTGAACAGAGCCATCAGCGCGATCAACACCCCGACCACAAACAGCAGGCCGACGACGAATATCAGGTTGCGAGTAATCGGTGTATGACGCACAGGTGCAGCGGTGTTAGTGGCACTCAAATCCATGCACTTGATCCTGTCAATCGATCGCCTGATCGGGTGAGACCGGCGGGGTCTGGTCTGTCGTCATGACAGCCAGGCTCTCCACAGACCATAGCAGATGCTCGGTCATCGCCCCTGAATAACGCAAGTGGTTGTCGCACTTGAAGAACAGATCACATCGCCATTGCCAATCAATGGCCGCACGCTTCATCGGTCCGAGCGCATCAGCGCCTCGGCGCCTCCTTCCATGGACAACACCGCCGAACGATTTCGCCCCGAATGCTTGGCCTGGTACAGCGCCGCATCCGCGCGTTTGATCAACATTTCGGTGCTGTCGTGCCCGGTCGGCACAAACGAATAACAGCCAAGGCTGACCGTCACGTAGCCCGTGGGTGAGCCGCTGTGGATGATGTTCTTGTCCATGACGCTGCGGCGGATCTGCTCGGCGATCGTCAGCGCACCATGGATGTCGGTGTCCGGCAGCAACACCGCAAACTCTTCACCGCCGTAGCGCACCGCCAGATCGGCTTTGCGGTGACAGCAACTCTTCAGTGCCCGCGCCACTTCGGCCAGGCAATGGTCCCCGGCCACATGACCGTAGGTGTCGTTATAGCGCTTGAAATAATCGATATCGAGCATGATCAGGCTCAGCGGACTCGACCGCCGGGCACCGCGCCCGAACTCGACCTCCAGCGCCCGCTCGAACAATCGACGGTTGGCCAACCCGGTCAGGCTGTCGTGGGTGGCGATCAGTTCCAGGGTTTTCTGCGCCTTGCGCAAATCTGCCTCGATGCGCTCGCCCGCACGCACCTGATGAATGAACACCCAACCGAACAACCCCACGCCGAGGACGACCAGAGCGACGATCACACTGGATTGAATCGCTGTGTCGTACCAGCCCTTGAGGATCGCGTCTTTGGAAGATGCTGCCGCGACCACCACGGGATAGGCATCGAGCTGACGGTAGCCATACAACCGGACGATGCCATCCACCACCGAGTCAATCATGGCGTTGCCGGATGTCGCGCCGGGCAGAAGTTTCTGAAAAATCTCGCCCTGGGCCAATGAGGTGCCGATCTGCGATTCCACAAACGGCCGTCGCGCCAGCAGTGTTCCATCGGTCAATCCCAAAAACATCGCACCGTTATCATCGATGCTGAAGCTTTTGAAGAACTGATCGAAGTACGACATCTTGATCCCGGCCAGCAACACGCCCTGAAAACCGCCGTTCTTGTCGTCTATCCGCTTGGAAACCGGAATGATCCACTCGCCATTTTCCCGACTGCGAATTGCCGGGCCGATGTGCGCCAGGGCTGACGCGTTTTGCTGGTGAAACCGGAAATAATCACGGTCCGCCACACCTGGACCACGGGGCAGGTTCTTGAACGACGTCACGACCCATTGCCCCTGCCTGTCGAACAGAAATATCCCGTGCAATTGATGCAGCGCCTGCACTCGCCGCGCGAAGGTTTTCTGCAAGCGTGGCGTCTGGGCAGCGTCGAAACCCTCAGCCTGAATCCAGTCCACCAGACTGGTCAGCACCAGGTCGGATTTCATGAACGTGTCTTCAGCCTGCTGTGCCATGGCCCGGGTCAGGTTCGACGAAGACACCTCGGCCAACGCCAGATCGTGACGGCGCGACTGCTCCAGTTGCAGGTAAAGCAGCCCACAGAGACAGAGGCACACCGCCGCAATAAACAGCACCGCAGCTTTGAGCAGGGGCAGCCGCTTCAAGGCACCCTCGGGGGCGTGGTGCGGATCGGGAATGGGGATAGGCAAAAGCGAGTCCTGAAAGGATAAGGCATGGGCAGAGGCCCAAAACCCTTATTTTTTATGCGCTTAGTCTACGGGGTTGTGCGGAGTAAACGCAGGGTTGGGGGATCAATGGTCGTGACGCTATGCTGTTGAGCGACTCTCGATGAACGTCGCGGCATCGATACCGCCTCGTTTTGTCACGCGAAGCACATGACGCAAGGCAAAACCGCATTATCTTGAAGGAGCTACGATTAACTGACATCACAACAGGAAATTGAAATGAGTAAGGCAGACGAGCTCGCCGAGAAGCTGAAACAATCCCGGCAAACCAGTGCCGACGCGACCATCGCCGATCAGGCCATCGACAGCTGGCCCGCCCAGGTCTATGAGCTGTATCACCAGATTGAAGCCTGGCTGCAGCCACTGATCGAAGTGGGCCTGAAGCTGCGACGCAATTCCACTCATGTGTTCGAGAGTGCCCCGGATGGGGCAAGTTACGATTACGCCATCGACCAACTGCTGATCGAAGGCAACCACCACAGCATCACCTTCGACCCTGTCGCTCGCTTCACCGCCGACGGTGCCGGGCGGATCGAAATACGCTCGGCAGACAAGGAACTCGCCCACCTATTGCGAACCGTGACCGAACACGGCAAGACGCAGTGGTGGCTGCAGGCGATCGAGCAATCCGTACAACAACCGGATGCGATCGCACTGACGGAACATAATCTGCTGCTGGCAATACAAGAAGGCCTGGGGCTTTAAAGCTTGCTTTGCCCCACCGCCATCGAGGGAGGCACCGCTCGCCTCCCGTCCAGCGACGGCCACTCCGAAGGCAGATTCAGTGCCCGCAACACCGGGTTATCGTACCCATACACATCGGGCTTGAACGTCACTCGCCCATCAAGGCTCAGGTCTACCGTCCAGTAGGCCAATAGCACCGGCACTTTCACGGGGAGTCTGATGTTCTCTGTCTTGCCGTTGGCCAGCTGCTTTTGAATCCCTGCGCTGTTCCAGCGAACCGGGTCGTTGAACAACAGCTCCACCAACTGCAGCGGGTTTTCTACCCGAATACAACCGGAGCTGGTCGCGCGGTTGGATTGCGCAAACAACTCGCGATGCGGTGTGTCGTGCAGATAAATGGCGTAATCATTGGGAAAACGAATGACCACCTGCCCCAACGAGTTATCCGACCCTGCATCCTGACGCAGCGTAAGGCCGCGCGGGTTGTCCCAATCGACGGTCAACGGGTCGAGCACATTGCCTTCTCGATCGATCACCCGAATCCGGTTTGCATCAAGATAACCGGGATTGTTGCGAATCTTCGGCAGCATATCCTTGACTAGAATGGTCGGCGGCACGGTCCAGGTCGGGTTGAACGTGACGTAGGTGATCTCCGATTGAAAAATCGGCGTGCTGCGATACGGTTTTCCCACCTGCACCCGGGAGCGCCATATCAGCTTGCCATCGCGATAGAACGAAACCTTGTACCCGGCGATGTCGACGATGACAAAGGTGCCCTGAAGCTTGTACAACAGCCACCGCGCGCGCTCCATGTTCACGCGGACCTGGTCGATTCGCGCCTCGACCGGCACGTTCAGCGCCGCGAGTGTCGCCGGCCCCGCCACACCGTCCGCCCCGAGGTATTGCTCGGCCTGATACTTCTTCACCGCCGCCATGACGGAGTCGTCGTAGTCGGAGCGCCCGTTCATTTTCGCGGTCAGGTAACCCCCCGCCACCAAACGAGCGCGCAACTGCGCAACCGAGGCGTCGTCCATACCCGGCCTGAGCGTCTGCCCGCCTGGAATCTTTGGCCAGCCGCCACTGTTGCGAACCCTGCGCAGTTGCGCCAGGCCCTGCCGCAACGTGCCATAAATCGCTTCTTGTGGCGGCGCCTGGGCGAACGCCCGCGCGACGTCATGGTTGTCGAGGGCGGCGAAGAAAAGATTGACGTCTTCCCGAGGATCGATGCCAACCGGATCGAAATTCCAATGGAAGTCCAGCCGCGAAGGGTCGACCTTGCCGCGCCGCAATTGCAGCAGCGCCGTGATAAACGTCTGGGTCGCGGTGATGTCAAAAGCTGCCTGTTGCCCGGGAGTGGGCGCTGTTGTCTGCATCGACATTCTGGCCGCGACCAGTTCGGGAATCCGAAAATCCTCAGGTTCCAGGCCATCGACTTCGGTATCGCTCAGGCTTTTCAATAACTGCACGACATCGTCATCATCAGTCCAGGCAGCGCGATAACCACGATGGCTATAAAAATCCATCACCGCCCGGTTGACGTCGACCCGTTGATGACCCGGCGATGTAAGCAACGGCGGAAACGCCGAACGCAATGGCGCCAGCGTCGACTGAATCGCTTGAGCAACGTAATCGCCAGGCGCTGCATCCGCAACGACGCTAACGGGAGATGACGGCTCAATCGGCGAAGTTTCCGCCATTGCCATGCCGCTGATCAGAAAGCCCATAAAAAATATGCGGCTTATGACGAATAACCTTGTTAATTGCCCCATGGATAATCCTTAATCTCCCGTTTTCAACCGGCTAGCGTCGTGCGCGCTGCTAGACTCGAAATTATCAGATGAGACTTGCATATGGCCCCAGATCGCTTCGGCTTTTTAATGACGGCGCTGTTGCTGACCGCTTTTACCTTACCAGCAGCCTACGCCGATTCGCTTGAAGCCGCGCTGATCAAAGCGGCCCCGAATGCCAACGCCAAGGTGATTGCCCTGGCCGTACGCGCCTCCCAATGCAGCCGGGCTCGAAGCACAGCCCCGGCTCAAAGACTAGCAGTCATCGATTATTCCCTGCCCTCGACCGCGCAACGTCTTTGGGTGTTCGACCTTAAACAACGCAAGTTGTTGTTCCACGAACTGGTCGCCCATGGTCGCAACAGCGGCGAAAACATGGCGCGTCAGTTCTCCAACCGCAATGCCAGTTACGCCACCAGCCTGGGTTTGTACCGAACCCAGTCCAGCTATGTCGGGCAGAACGGCTATTCGTTGCGCATGGAAGGTCTGGAACCGGGCTTCAACGATAACGCTTTCGAGCGGGCGATCGTTATTCATGGTGCACCGTATGTCAGCCCCGACCTGGCGCGGGCGAATGGCCGAATCGGTAGAAGCCTGGGTTGCCCGGCGGTGAGGCCTGCGATTGCCCATCAGCTGATCGACTCGATGAAAGATGGGCAGCTGTTGTTTTCTTACTATCCGGATCAGCGCTGGTTGAAGTCTTCTTCGTATATCAATTGCGGTAATGCCACCGTGGCGGACTCGGCCAGGCCAACTGGAAATCATTGAATACGGGGTGAAACTGTCAGAAATGTAATCTTCGCCTCAGTCTGCTGAAAGGCGCCGCCCGCTAGCCTCCTCTTATAGAAGTTCCCTTCCTCCGCTCAGGATGGACCTGAGGGCTTCACCAGATTGACGGACGGGAAAAACGGCATGCATTCCAACACCTCAAGACGCACTTTCGTGAAGGGCCTCGCCGCTGGCGGAGTCCTCGCTGGCCTCGGGCTGTGGCGCACGCCGGTCTGGGCGGTCACCAGCCCTGGCGAACCAAACGTGCTGGCCGGTACCGAGTTCGACCTGTTCATCGGCGAAACCCCGGTCAACATCACTGGCAAACCTCGCACCGCGATGACCATCAACGGCGGCATTCCCGGCCCTCTGCTGCGTTGGCGTGAAGGCGACACCGTCACGTTGCGGGTGAAGAACAAGCTCAAGGACACCACCTCCATTCACTGGCACGGCATCTTGCTGCCGGCCAACATGGACGGCGTACCGGGCCTGAGCTTTCACGGCATCGAACCGGATGGCATGTACGTCTACCAATTCAAGGTCCGGCAGAGCGGCACTTACTGGTACCACAGCCATTCGGGCTTTCAGGAACAGTCCGGGGTTTACGGACCATTGGTGATCGACGCCAAGGAACCGGAGCCGTTCCAGTACGACCGCGATTACGTGGTGATGCTGACCGACTGGACCGACGAAGACGCCGTCGGCCTGATGCGCAAACTCAAGAAACAATCGGATTACTACAACTACCACAAACGCACCGTGGGCGATTTCATCCACGATGTCAGCGAGAAAGGCTGGGGCTCGACGGTCGCCGATCGCAAGATGTGGGCCGAGATGAACATGAACCCCACCGATCTGGCTGATGTCAGCGGTGCCACTTATACCTACTTGATGAACGGCCAGGCGCCGAACATGAACTGGACCGGCGTATTCCGCCCCGGCGAAAAGCTGCGACTGCGTTTCATCAACGGCTCGTCGATGACGTACTTCCACGTGCGCATCCCCGGCCTGAAAATGACCGTGGTCGCGGCAGATGGTCAATACGTCAAACCGGTGAGCGTCGACGAATTCCGCATCGCGGTGGCGGAGACCTTCGATGTGATCGTCGAGCCGACCCAGAACGCCTACACCCTGTTCGCGCAATCGATGGATCGAACCGGTTATGCGCGAGGCACGCTTGCGGCGAAGGCCGGGTTGTCGGCACCGGTGCCACCGCTGGATCCGCGACCGCTGGTGACCATGGATGACATGGGCATGGGCGGGATGGATCACGGTGATATGGCGGGGATGGATCACAGCGGCATGGCCGGCATGCAATCCCATCCCGACACGGAAAAAGACAACCCGCTGGTGGACATGCAAGCCATGAGCACCTCGCCGAAACTCGACGACCCGGGCCTAGGCTTGCGCGACAACGGTCGCCGCGTACTGACCTACTCCGACCTGCGCAGCACCTTCGAAGACCCGGACGGCCGCGAGCCCGGCCGCACCATCGAGCTGCACCTGACCGGGCACATGGAGAAGTTCGCCTGGTCGTTCGACGGCGTGAAATTCTCCGACGCCGAACCGCTGCGCCTCAAGTACGGCGAGCGAATCCGCATCGTCCTGGTCAACGATACGATGATGACTCACCCCATTCACCTGCACGGCATGTGGAGCGACCTCGAAGACGAGAACGGCCAGTTCATGGTGCGCAAACACACCATCGACATGCCACCGGGATCAAGGCGCAGCTATCGGGTCACCGCCGATGCGCTCGGGCGTTGGGCCTATCACTGCCATCTCCTGTACCACATGGAAATGGGCATGTTCCGTGAAGTTCGCGTGGAAGAATGAGGCGCTACCCGATGACCAAATTGATTCGCTCTACCCGCCTCGCTTTGGCGCTCGCTGGCTTTACGGTTTCTTCAGCCATGGCTACCGATGACATGCAGGGCATGGACCATAGCCAGATGCCGGGCATGGATCACAGCCAAATGCAGAGCATGGACCACAGTCAAATGCAGAGCATGGATGACGGCCAGATGCAGCCCGCCGCGCCGACCCAAAGCCGCACGCCGATTCCGGCACTGACCGAAGCCGACCGCGCCGCCGTGTACGCCAGCCCTGCCGGCCACGCCGTACATGACACCGCACTCAACTATTATTTCCTCGCCGACAAACTCGAGTGGCAGGACGCCGACGACGGCAGCGCGTTGGCATGGGATCTGTCCGGCTGGATCGGCGGCGACATCGATCGCCTGTGGCTGCGCTCCGAAGGCGAACGCGTCAATGGCAAAACCGAAGACGCCGAAGTCCAGGCCCTGTGGGGTCACGCCATCTCCCCCTGGTGGGACGTAGTGACCGGCGTGCGCCAGGATTTCAAACCCGGCGCCCCGCAAACCTGGGCCGCGTTCGGCGTGCAAGGCATGGCGCTGTACAACTTCGAAACCGAGGCCACGGCCTTCATCGGCGAAGGTGGCCAGACCGCCGCACGGCTGGAAGGTGACTACGACATCCTGCTCACCAACCGGCTGATTTTGCAGCCGACCGCCGAGCTCAATGTCTACGGCAAAAACGACCCGCAACGGGGCATCGGCTCCGGGTTGTCCAACACCGAAGCCGGCCTGCGCCTGCGTTATGAAATCCGCCGGGAATTCGCGCCCTATATCGGCGTGACCTGGAACCGCACCTACGGCAAAACCGCCGATTACGCCAAAGACGAAGGCGAGGACCGCAGCGAAGCCCGTCTCGTCGTCGGCGTTCGGTTGTGGTTCTAAACGCTTCAATTCAAAAACCTAAAAACCAACCGCTTAAAGCGGTAAGAGGCCTTGCATGCGCATGATTAAAACTACCGCTGTTGCCATTGGGCTGCTCATGAGCGCACTGGCTCAAGCCCACCCGAAACTGCTCTCCTCTACCCCGGCAGAAGGCGCGGAAGGCGCAGCACCGAGCACTATCGAACTGCGCTTCTCCGAAAACCTCGTGACCCAATTCTCCGGCGCCAAACTGGTCATGACGGCCATGCCCGGCATGGCCCACTCGCCCATGCCGATGAAGGCCAAAGTCTCCGGCGGCAGCGACCCGAAAACCATGGTCATCACCCCGCTCTCGCCACTGCCCACCGGCAGCTACAAAGTCGAATGGCGCGCCGTGTCTTCGGACACTCACCCGATCACCGGCAACGTTACGTTCAAAGTGAAGTGATGGATGAGCGACTCAATCAGCATTGCCCTGCGGTTTGCGTTGTATCTGGATTTGATGCTGTTGTTTGGGTTGGCGCTTTTTGGGCTGTACTGCCTTAAAGGGCAAGAACGGATGTCGGGGGCAGTGTTGCCGTTCCGGTCGATGTTGGCGGGGACGGCAGTGCTGGGTGTGATGTTGTCCGTTGCCAGCATGTTGATGATGGCAAGTGCCATGAGCGGCGAATCGGACTTCGCAGAGCTGCGTCCGCACATCGAGATGATGATGCTTGAAACGGACGTGGGGTTGGCCTGCATGGCTCGCACCGTTGCGCTGGTGGTCGCTGGTTTAGCGGTGATGCTCCGTGCGCCTGGCTTCAGCTTGTGGGTCGCGGCTTTTGCTGGCGGTATCGCCCTCTCCAGCCTGGCCTGGAACGGGCATGGCGCGATGGATGAAGGCAGTCGTCGTGATTGGCATTTTGCGGTAGACATTCTGCACCTGCTGGTGGCGGGGGCATGGTTGGGTGCATTGGTGGCGTTTGCGCTGATGGCGAAAACCAACGCTCTGCAAACTGAAGCCCACATCAGGTTGCTGGCACGCGCGGTCAATCGATTTGAGGTGATTGGCGCGGTCATCGTGGTGGTCATCACGGTGACGGGGGTTGTGAATTATCTGTTCATCGTCGGGCCGAAACTGGATGAGGTTTTTCTCACTACTTATGGAGTTTTGCTGTTCATCAAAGTGGTGCTGTTTGCAGGGATGCTCGTGCTCGCCGCGTTGAACCGGTTTCACCTTGGGCCGTTTTTGGAGCGGTCGCTGCAGGACGGGCAATACACGGTCGCCGCCAATGCGCTGCGGCGCAGTGTGGTGGTGGAGTTGGCAGCGGCGGTGTTGATTGTGGGGTTGGTGGCTTGGCTGGGGACGTTGAGTCCGGAGATGGAGATAGCAGCGCAATAAGTCTGGAGGCTTCATTTGATATGGATCAACAACGCCCTCCGGTCGTGGCGTAAGTTCGGGATTATTCCTTCTATCGGGAACACGACATGCTCTGGTCCGCAGCCGTCTTAGCGCTGCCGATCCCCCTAATATTGTGGAGGTTGTCATGCACACCTACGTCAAATCGCTCATAGCCGCACTGCTCATCAGCAGCCCATTGCCAGTGCTGGCCACCGACGAACATCACCCCGAAACAGCGCCTGCCACCCCCACAACCGACTCAACCCAGACCACGCCCATGCAAGACAAGGCCATGAGCGAACAGATGCAGAAAATGCAGGCGGCCCACGACAAAATGATCGCCGCCAAAACCCCGGCCGAGCGCCAGGCGGCGATGCAGGAAGGCATGACCACGATGAAAAACAGCATGGGCATGATGCACGACCATTGCACAGGCATGGGGATGGGTAAAGGCATGTCCGGCAACAAGGACGGTTCGGGCACAGCGATGATGGACATGATGATGAAAATGATGGATCAGCAATCCAGCATGATGAAGATGCCGATGAGCCAATAAACCTCGCCCCCGTCGCTGAGGGTCGTACTGGCCGGCATGGCAGGACGAAATCCCAGGACATGTTCGTCAGAACGGAGCTTGCCATATGAACCACTCTCCTCCCTCGACATCTCCAGCCCCCTCCTTCTGGCGCAGCAAACCCGGCATCGCGCTGGGCATGCTGCTAGTAATCGGCCTGTTTTACCTGGCCCGCGAGCATTACGGCCATATCTACCCGTTTCTGCCCTACCTGATTCTATTGCTGTGCCCGTTGATGCATCTGTTTGGCCATCACCACGGCGGCAGGCACTGACCCATGCATCGCCATAGCGATCATCTGGATGACTTCAAGTCACCTGCCCAGACGCAGCAGACACCGGAGTCGGCGGCGAGCGAAAAAGAGTACACCTGCCCCATGCACCCGGAAATCCGCCAGCGCGGCCCGGGTACATGCCCCAAGTGCGGCATGACCCTGGAACCGGTATTGCCCGAACTGGAGGAAGCAAGCAATCCTGAGCTCGAGGACTTTTCCCGGCGCTTCTGGTGGACCCTGCCGCTAACCCTGGCCGTCACCGCGCTGGCCATGGGTGGTCATGCCTTGAACCTGTTTCACGGTGCCACACAGAACGCGGTCGAATTGGTACTCGCCGCGCCTGTCGTGCTGTGGGCCGGCTGGCCGTTCTATGTGCGCGGCGTGCGTTCCGTCATCCAGCTCAGCCCCAACATGTGGACGCTGATCGGCCTCGGTACCGCCGCAGCCTTCCTCTACAGCCTTGCCGCCACGCTGGCACCCGGCCTGTTCCCAGCCATCTTCATGATGGACGGTCGGGTTGGGGTGTACTACGAAGCAGCGGCAGTGATCATCTCCCTGACGCTGCTCGGGCAGATTTTCGAACTCAAGGCGCGCTCGCAAACCTCGGCCGCGATCAAATCGCTGCTCGGCCTGGCGCCCAAGATCGCGCGCCGGATCAATGCCGATGGCAGCGAAACGGACATTCCCCTGAGCCATGTGCACAGCGGCGACACCTTGCGCGTGCGCCCCGGCGAGAAAGTCCCGGTCGACGGTGTGGTGCTGCAGGGTGAAAGCGCGGTGGACGAATCCATGCTCACAGGCGAACCAGTGCCCGTGATGAAACGCCCTGGGGACGGACTGATCGGCGCCACCCTCAATACCCACGGCAGCCTGGTGATGCAGGCGCAGAAAGTCGGCTCAGCGACTGTACTCGCGCAAATTGTGCAGATGGTGGTTCAGGCACAACGCTCCAAGGCACCGATGCAACGCCTGGCAGACGTGATTGCCGGCTATTTCGTCATGGCAGTGATCGCCATCGCCGTTCTGACCTTTGTCGGCTGGGGACTGTGGGGGCCGCAACCGAGCTGGGTGTTCGGCCTCATCAATGCGGTGGCCGTGCTGATCATCGCCTGCCCGTGCGCCCTCGGCCTGGCCACACCGATGTCGGTGATGGTCGCCACCGGTAAGGCTGCCAGCAGCGGCGTGCTCTTCCGGGATGCGGCGGCAATCGAGAACCTGCGCAAGGTCGACATCCTGATCGTGGACAAGACTGGCACTCTCACCGAAGGTCGACCGGCATTCCACAGCGTCGAACCTGCGCCGGGCTACAGTGCTGACGAAGTGCTTCGCCTGGCCGCCAGCCTCGACCAGGGCAGCGAGCACCCGTTAGCCCACGCCATCGTCGATCGCGCTCGCGCCAACGGCCTGGTGTTGAGTACAGCGCAGACGTTCGAATCGGCGTCAGGGATCGGCGTGCGCGGACAAGTCGACGGGCACCGTGTTCAACTGGGCAACACCGCCCTGATGGCTGAAGCCGGCGTCGCCATCGAAACCCTGCAGCCCCACGCCGAGCAGCTGCGCAGCGACGGAACCAGCATCATGTACCTGGCCGTGGATGGCGTGCTCGCGGGGCTACTCGCCGTCGCCGACCCGATCAAACCCACGACCCGGCTCGCCGTCGAACGCCTGCAAGCCGATGGCGTACAGGTCATTATGGCGACCGGAGACGGCCTCACCACCGCCCGCGCCGTCGCCCGCCAACTGGGCATCAAAGAAGTCCACGGCGAGGTCAAACCACAGGACAAGGAACGCTTGGCCGCCGAATTGCAGGAACGCGGGCACCGTGTGGCAATGGCCGGCGATGGCATCAACGACGCCCCGGCCCTGGCCCGTGCCGACGTCGGTATCGCCATGGGCACCGGCACCGATGTCGCCATGAACAGCGCTCAAGTCACCCTGGTCAAGGGCGACCTGCTCGGCATTCTGCATGCCCGCAGTCTGTCAGTGGCAACCGTACGCAATATGCACCAGAACCTGGCTTTTGCCCTGGCTTACAACGCCATGGGCATCCCCCTCGCCGCCGGATTGTTCTACCCGCTGACCGGGCATCTGCTGTCCCCATTGGTGGCTGCACTGGCCATGAGCGTCAGCTCTGTCTCAGTGGTATTTAACGCCTTGCGCCTGCGCCGGGCCTCGATTGACTGAGCACGAAACAAGCGCTTGACCTTGCCATCGTGACAAGGTCAACGATGACTTCAAGCGCTGATCGGCGCCGCCACCAAAGAGGTTTTATCCATGAACAGTATTGAACTGCAAGTTGAGGGCATGAGCTGCGGCAGTTGCGTCAAACACGTCAACGCGGCGCTGCAACCGCTGGCGGGGGTTGGCGAAGTGACTGTCGATCTGACCCATGGCCGGGTCAAGGTGACGGGCGATGTACAAAGCAACACCCTGATCTCGGCGCTGACGGAGGCTGGTTATTCGGCAAGCCTGCTGGCCGCGGACAATGATAAGCGTGTCAGAAAAACGTCCGGGTGTGTGGGCTCCAGTTGCTGCTGTCATTGAGCCGGGCCATCGGTGGATGTCGTGGCATCGTGCGGCCGCTGCGGCCTCTCCACTGTGATGGATGACATGACAGTCAAGAAGCGGTTTCACTACACTGATCCCGCCTTGCCCCTACTCCATCACAAAAGCCCGATAACAATGAAAACCCTAAAAAGCACAATGATGCTCTGCGGCCTGCTCGCGCTAGCCAATGGCGTTCAGGCACAGCAAAGCCCTTCGCATCTGGATACCGTCCTGCAACAAGGCCAACTGCGGGTTTGCACGACCGGCGACTACAAACCCTATACCCAAAATAGCCCGCCGTTACACGCTCCATGTAATTGAATGGACTCGCCCACGCCGAGGCGTCAATGCGCAGCAGTCGCAAAACCAGAACGCGCGATGCATCAGGCAGATCACGCAACGGCGGGTACACCTCAGCCGTTGCGTCACCCTTAATCGTGCAACAAGTTCGAGCTGTATTCATTGAAGCTGTTGCCGATGGCACTGCCGCCGAGGTTTAACTTGTTGGGGTTATGGCTATCTAACTGTTGGCAGGCTTCTGAAAAACAGGTGCTGGTGCTCATGCCCGAACAGGCGCTCAGGAGCTCGGCACTGGAGATCATCACGACTTTGAAGAGGTTCGAGATCATTTTTCAGTTTCCTGTGGGATGGGAGCGTGGCGACACAATCTTAGGTGGTCATCCTATGCTGCGGGCCTGCCGAAGTTGATGAAACATTGCTGAGCGACAGCGTTGGTTCAGCATCCCTGGTATGAATCGCGTCGATTTGGGTGCTGCTTTTCCTTCCGTTTTCGCTATCCGACAGATCAAATAGTGCATATAAACACACACTTGATATTTCAATTTCTTCCAAGGGCGGAAAATCTCCTGAGGTGAGAGCTTTGTGCTCGCCTATACTAAAAAAGTTAAATAGTGCTGACGAGTGCGTTTGGCAAGGCATTGAAAATATTGAAATTTAAAATTGTAGGCTCCCTTGGAGGTTGCTGGTTTTTTTCTGGGATGGTTTGGTGTCGTGTCGAGGATTTGATATGAACGTCTTGTTGAAAGAACTTCAGGCCTATCATCATGAAGTAAGTATGAAAATTACTCAGATCAAAGAGTTGCTGAGAAAGATGAGACATGAATCCGATGATGCTGATGACTGCAAGCTGTTGTTCAAGATGCTGGAAGCCTTGCATGGTGATGCAGAGCGACACCATCATGAAAATGAAGAACTTATTCGGCTGGCCTTGTTAGAGACTGAGGCGCCGATCCACCAACGGGTCAAGGATATCGAGCGAGATCACAAGGCATTTGGGCGCATTGCTGGACAGCTGAAGATGTTGGAGGACACAACTCAGGAAACGAGAGTAATTGCTGACACTATCAATGACTTCATCGAGAAATATTACGACCATATGGCCGCTGAGGAGAATATTTTCTTTCCGGCGTCAGATCAGTGGCTGTCAGACAACCAGTGGCAGGAAATCAAGCGTCAATGGCATTAATTGGAGGTCGCCGTATACTTTCAAAATTTAGCCACTACTTAGTACTGACCTCACTAAGTAATTACGCGGACACCACGTATTAACTTACAGAGGTGTCCGTATATCGACGACTCCTCATTGCAAGTCCCTTCGCTTTGGCGCCTGTGCCGACCACACAAAGATCCAAGGCTATTTACCAATGGGGAAAGCGGAATGGAAAGAAAAATCGAGACAGTTATCCGGTCTCGTACCAAGTCGCTCACTCTCCCGTTCCTGTGTTCATTCTCTCAACTACCTCAGCAAGACTCATCTGAGCTCCGCAAGCCCAATCCTGATAAACTCCCCACCTCCCAGCCTCACCCATTCCAGAAACGCCAATGCCCCTAATCACCGCCACACCCGCCCCGCTCTCCCGCCGCTTCTCCGTCGCCCCGATGATGGATTGGACAGACCGCCACTGCCGTTTCTTCCTACGCCTACTCTCCAAACACGCCCTCCTCTACACAGAAATGGTCACCACCGGCGCGCTCCTCAACGGCGATCACGACCGCTTCCTGCGTCATAACGAAGCCGAACACCCGCTCGCCCTGCAACTCGGTGGCAGTGTCCCACTAGACCTGGCCGCCTGCGCACGCATGGCCCAGGAGCACGGTTACGACGAGGTAAACCTAAACGTCGGCTGCCCGAGTGATCGGGTGCAGAACAATATGATCGGCGCGTGCCTGATGGGGCATCCGCAGTTGGTGGCTGATTGTGTGAAAGCGATGCGCGATGCGGTGTCGATTCCGGTGACGGTGAAGCATCGGATCGGGATCAATGGGCGGGACAGTTACGAGCAGCTGTGTGATTTCGTCGGCACGGTTCGGGATGCCGGGTGCACGAGTTTTACCGTGCATGCGCGGATTGCGATTCTGGAGGGGTTGTCGCCAAAGGAGAACCGCGACATTCCACCCCTGCGCTATGACGTGGCGGCGCGGTTGAAGGCGGATTTTCCGGAGTTGGAGATTATTCTCAACGGCGGGATCAAGACGCTGGAGGCCTGTCACGAGCATTTGCAGACGTTTGACGGCGTGATGCTGGGCCGTGAGGCGTATCACAATCCTTATGTGATGGCTGAGGTGGATCAGCAGCTGTTTGGCAGCAAGGCCCCGGTGATCAGTCGGGCCGAGGCGCTGGCGCAGTTGCGGCCTTATATCGCCGAGCATCTGCTGGCGGGTGGATCGATGCATCACATCACTCGGCATGTGCTGGGGCTGGGCACCGGGTTTCCGGGGGCGCGGAAGTTTCGGCAGTTGTTATCGGTGGATATTCATAAGGCTAAACAGCCTTTGGCATTGCTGGATCAGGCGGCGGAGTTGTTGGAGGGGCGCTGATTCCCCTACCGCTCATTTGCAAAACGGAACGGAGTAATCATACGGATCACCCTTCCAGCCGAGCTTCGCGCCTCATGGGGCTTCGCGTCGGTGATCGTGTTCAGTTTGTTTCGTTAAAAAATGGCAGCGTTGAAATCGTGGCCGCCACTTGTTCGGCCCGAGCGCTCAAAGGTCTAATCCGCAAACCGGCCAAACCGGTATGTATTGAGGACAGGGCCCAGGGCTGCCCAGCACGCTAACCGTCACTTGCATTGAACCTGCCTCCCATTTCAGCATCGTATTTACCGATACCCGCCCCGCCTTTCAAACATCCGTTTTCAGGATGTTGCCGCTGGGGCCGTCGATACACGTACACGCCCTTGAGTGGCTGCAAGCGCTCGGGTAATGTCATTGGACCCATAGGACAGAGCACGCTCATGACTTCCAAGCTGGAACAACTCAAACAAATGACCACCGTGGTTGCGGACACTGGCGACTTCGAAGCAATCGCTCGCGTTAAACCCGTGGACGCCACCACCAACCCTTCCCTGTTGCTCAAAGCGGCAGCCATTCCCGGCTATGCCGAGTTGCTGAACGCTTGCGTTCACGACTGCAATGGCGATGTGGGCCTGGCCAGCGACCGTTTTGGCGTTGCGGTAGGGCAAGAAATTCTGAAGGTTGTACCGGGCCGTATTTCCACCGAAGTGGATGCGCGCCTGTCGTTCGACACTGATGCCGTATTGAAGCGTGCGCACCGTCTGATCGACCTGTACGAAAAGGCCGGCGTTGGTCGTGACCGTGTGCTGATCAAGATCGCTTCGACCTGGGAAGGCATTCGTGCTGCCGAGAAGCTGGAGAAGGAAGGCATTCAGTGCAACCTGACGCTGCTGTTCTCCTTCGCTCAGGCGGCCGCTTGTGCCGATGCCGGGGTGTTTCTGATTTCGCCGTTCGTGGGCCGCATCTACGACTGGTACAAGAAAGCCACCGGCAACGACTACACCGGCGCGGATGATCCGGGCGTGCAGTCGGTGACGCGTATCTACAACTACTACAAGGCCAATGACTACAAGACTGTGGTGATGGGCGCGAGCTTCCGTAACCTGAATCAGATCGAGCAGTTGGCCGGTTGTGATCGTCTGACCGTTAGCCCGGATCTGCTGGAGAAGCTGGCGGCGGATACTGGCAAGCTGGAGCGCAAATTGGCGCCGGGGCATGCCGGTGAAGCGCGTCTGAGCTTGAATGAAGCGCAGTTCCGTTGGTTGTCCAACGAGGATGCGATGGCGACTGAGAAGCTGGCTGAGGGGATCCGTCAGTTTGCTCGGGATCAGGAGAAGCTTGAGGCGTTGTTGCAGGCCAAGCTGTGATCTAGTTCAGCGCAATGCAAAAAGGGCGAACCTTGGTGGGTTCGCCCTTTTTTGTGCGTGTTGGGTAGTGGGGACTGGGTTGGCTTCGCGCTGGGGGATGTGGTGATTGTTATGACGCCTTCGCGGGCAAGCCTCGCTCCTACAGGGGATCGGGGGCCACAGCATTTTCTGATAGTCAGTGCCGCTCCAGCGCATTCACCAGGTCATGGAACGCCTCACGGTTGGAGTCGTTCAGGCCCATAAGGATTTTGTGCGCTTCGAGAACTTTGACCCGCACCACTTCTTCGGACTGATCCTGATCTGGCAGGTCGGTCAGGCATTCAGGGCAGGGGATCGGGCGGTCAACGATGTTGAACACTTGCTCGAAGCCCATGGACTGCAGCAGACGGGTGATGTCTTCGTGGGTGGTGACGACGGTCGGCAGCAGGCCGACCTTTTGCCGCGACAGGATCGACAGTTTGGCCAGCAGGCCCAGGGTGGTGCTGTCGATGCTGCGGGTTTCGGTCAGGTCGATCACGATGGCGTTGAAATTCAACGCGGTGAAGATCCGCTCAATAGTCGCATCCAACGCCGAACACAGGGTCAGGCGAACTTCACCGACGAATTTCAGGACGAAGGTGCCGTCCTGCTCGGCGAACTGGATTCTACCGGTACTCATTAAAGATTCCTGCTCAACACCAACAGGGCGATATCATCCGGCATCTCCCCTAGCGTGGCCAATCCAAAAATCTGGCGCAGACCATCCAGGCTGCCGCCCGCTGCTTTCACCCGTTGAGGCAAAGCAGCTTCTTTATCTTTGAGTGTGGGTTCTGGCAAAAGATCCAAAATGCCATCAGACATCAGCGTCAGGCTGAACACTGACGGCAATTCCAGTACGTGGTCTTCATAGGTAGCTTCATTGAAGAGGCCCACCGGCAGACCGCGCCCTTCCAGATAACGAACACTGTCTGGCGTGTACAACACAGGCAACGGCAGATGACCGCCGATGCTATAGGTCAACAAACCGGTCTCCTCGTCGATGACTCCACCGACCATTGTGACGTGTTTACCCAGCTTACAACTGATCAGGCCCCGGTTGATATGACCAAGAACCTCTGAAGGCTTGAATTCCGGCAACGTGCCGTTGCGCTTGGATTCGAACAGCAAGCGCGTGGTCATGAACTTCAACAGTACGGTGACGAAGGCTGAAGAGGCGCCATGACCGGAAACGTCCGCCAGGTAGAACGCTACCCGACGCTCGTCGACCCGAAAGTAGTCGACGAAATCGCCCGACAGGTACAGCGACGGGATGATCTGGTGCGCAAACTGGAACTCGTTGATGCTCCAGGGGCTGACCGGAAGCATGTTCATCTGCACCTGGCGACCGGCGTTCTGGTCTTCCTGGAGCAGGTTCAAACTGGCTTCGAGCTCACGGTTGGCCTTTTCCAGCTTCTCACGGTAGCGCTGGTTTTCCAGCAGCAGGCGCGCACGATCCAGGGCTCGACGCACGGAATGCTCGAGCACGGCCAGATCTTCGAGAGGCTTGATCAGGTAGTCCGCCGCGCCCAGGCGCAAGGCCTCGACCGCGTCGTTCATCACGCCGGCGCCCGACACCACGATTACCGGGGTTTGCGGCGACAGCTCAGTGACTTGGCGAATGAGTTCGAGTCCGCCCATCTGCGGCATGCGCAGATCGCAGATGACCAAGTCGGGCTTGTCTTTCTCGAATACCTGAAGACCCTGCTGGCCATTGCTGGCCTGCAGGACACTGAAACCACTGTCTTCCAAGTAGGCCGCGAGGCTCGCGCGCACTACTTCGTCATCATCGATTATCAGCAGCGTGGCACTGGTTTTTGGCATGTGGGCAAACGGCGCCAGAATTAGGTTGGCGTAGCAGGCTGGGCATTGGGCCCTGCACACACTACTGGATTCGCTTTCTAGCCTCTCTGCCGCACCGTTTTCGAGCGCTTGCCCGATTCACAGGTACATCAAAGGTGCCCTTCTAAGGCGCAGACGGTACTCCCATCCGCGAGGCGTTTCAAGCTCACGCCGATGGTCGCTTGACGTCTTTACTTATCAAATCACCGGGAGTTATAAGAACAGGCAAAACCGTAACCCAAAGGAAGGATCGAGCCCATGAGCCAAACAGAGGCCTTGAGGCCGATACCGAGGTGGTGTGGTTGAAAAAAACCCGATCCAACCTGCAAACCAAACGAAAGAAGGCGGCCAATTGGCCGCCTTCTTCGCTTTACCGGTCGAGATTTAAAAATCGTCTTCGACCTGGCCGTCCTTGACCTTGAATTCGCGGTTTTGCAGGTATGCATTGCGAATGAAGGTGTATTTGTCGCCGCTGATCAGTTTCTCGGCCGACAGCAGGTTGGCGCGGGTGTCGAGGATGTTCAGGCCGAAGATCGAATTACGCACCGGCACATCGTTGATGTAGCGATACGGGCCGGTATAGCCGTCGATATATTTGGAAGGCGCATCACGCAGGGTGCTTGGGCCCAGAAACGGCAGCATCAGGTATGGGCCGCTGCCCACGCCCCAGTAACCGAGGGTCTGGCCGAAGTCTTCGTCGTTGCGATGCAGGCCCATCTGAGTGCCCACGTCGAAGAAGCCCAACAGGCCGAAGGTGGTGTTGAAGATCAAACGCGCGGTGTCGACGCCAGCCGCGGCGGGCTTGGCCTGCAACACGTCATTGGCGAGGTTGGTCACATCGCCGACGTTGCGGAACATGTTGTGGATGCCCTCTTCCAGAAACTGCGGCGTGACGAACTGATAGCCCTGAGCCAACGGCTTCAGCCCGTAGGTGTCGATAAAATCGTTGAATTTGTAGACCGGGCGGTTAATGCTTTCCCAAGGATCTTCTTCCGTGGCAGCCTGAGCTGCAAACGGAACCAGCAATACACTGGCACACATACAAAGCTGAGCGAGTCGATTGCTCCAGCGCATAGAGAAACTCCTTGGATTGTACTGACGCGGGCGCTCGGCCCAGTCGCAAAAGCCGCTAGTATATGACGGAAAACCCGGTTTAGGCAGCATCGTGCGCGATGGCCTGCGGCTGACTCCTCCTGACTGTGAGCGATTCATATCAGTGTCACTCAACTGTCACCGTCCACGAATAGTCTTGTGACTATTTCAAGGATGTTGATATGCCGCGCGCCGAAACCCCGCCTCTCATCGCACCCAGTCTGACCGCTGTACTGTTCGGCCTCAGTGGATGTCTGGTGGATTTCGGCGCACGCACTCGCCAATCCGGCACATTGACTGCCGAACATGCCGAAGTCACGCCCGGCGCCCTGGATAGCCTGTCCAGTTTGCAACACCAACAGATTCCTTGCGCCTGGCTCGATGAACTGCCCCCTTCCCTCAGCCACTCGCTGGCCACGGCACTCCCGGACTGGATCAAACCTTCGCAACACCCCGCAACAATCAATCCATGGCCAGCCCCGAATGCCTGCTGGCAAGCCTTGATGGCGTTGAATGTCGATCGCCTGGACGGCTGCGTGCTGGTCAGCGGCGAACCGCGCCTTCTGCAATCAGGCCTGAATGCCGGACTGTGGACCATTGGCCTGGCGTCCTGCGGCTCGCTGTGCGGTCTGGCTCCAAGCGAATGGCAGGCCTTGAGTCAAAAGGAACGGGAACACCTGCGCGGCAAGGCGACAATGCAGTTGTTCGGCCTGGGCGTGCATTCGGTGATTGATCATCTGGGCGAACTCGACACCTGCCTCGCCGATATCAGCCTGCGCCGGCTCAAGGGCGAAAAGCCCTGACCGAGATCATGCAGTTTGCCCGGGAGTGGATTAATCTAAAGGTCAGCCCTAGACCTTTGGCGCGCCGCTGCGGTCTATGCCAGTGCCTATCGATAAAAGGAAGAACGCCATGCCTGCCCGCGAACTGCAAGAACAGCTCAATAAACTGCGCGAGCAATTGGAACAGAATCCACCGCTTTCCGAAGCCGAGCGCGCTGACCTGCACGCGCTGATGCAACAGATCGAACTTGAACTTGAGCTGGAAACCAAAACCCAGGACACCAACCTCGCCGACAATGTGAACCTGGCCGTCGAGCGCTTCGAACTCGAACACCCCACGCTTGCCGGCACCTTGCGCAACATCGTGCAAGCCTTGGGTAACATGGGGATCTGAACCCGCCCGATGCAAAAAGCCCCGCTAGTGATAGTGGGGCTTTTTAATGTCTGCGACCTGAAATGCAATCCAATGTGGGAGCGGGCTTGCTCGCGAAGACGTCGGCACATTCAACATCAACGTGCCTGCTAGACCGCTTTCGCGAGCAAGCCCGCTCCCACAATTGGACCTTTACTGACGTACGAGACGATGGTTCGGCAGTTGTACTTCTTCGGTGCTGCGATACGGGTTGATGTCTAACCCGCCACGACGCACATAGCGCGCATACACCGTCAATTTCTCCGGTTTCAGCAACCGTTGCAGGTCGAGGAAAATCCGCTCCACGCACTGCTCATGGAAGTCCGAGTGCTGACGGAAGCTTACGATGTATTCCAGCAAACTGGCGTGATCCAGCGCCGCGCCGCGATACTCCACCGCCACACTGCCCCAATCCGGCTGACTGGTGACCGGGCAGTTGGATTTGAGCAAATGGCTGTGCACGCTCTCTTCAACGATGCGCGACTCATCGCACCGCAGCAATTCCGGGCGCGGGTGCTCATAGTTGCTGACGCTGATGTCCAGGTCATCGATGCACACACCCGGCAACGCCACGACGCCTTCTGTCTCAACCTCTTTCAGGCTGCGAATGCGCACGCCCACCGGTTTACCGGCAGCGGCCGAGAGGTCTTTCGCCAGCGTAGCTTCAAGGCTTGCAATGTCGGTAAACGCGGTCTGGTTCAGCGAGTTGAGGTACAGCTTGAACGACTTCGATTCGATGATGTTCGGCGAATCCGCCGGAATGCTGAATTCGCCAATCGCCACTACGGGCTTGCCGGACGGCAACAGCCACGACAGCTCGAAGCAGTTCCAGAAGTCCACACCCTTGTACGGCAAGGTTTCAGCCGTCAGGCCCAGCTCGGCCCATTTCGCGGTTCGCGGGATCGGGAACAGCAAGGACGGTGTGTAGGTGGCGATGTATTCGCTGGATTTGCCCAGCGGCGAATGTTCGGCTGCGGGATGCATGGCGGAAACCTGACTGAAGAATCAGCGGATTCTACCAGCCTTTGCTCCCGCCTTTGAGTGCTTACTGACTGACTGTCAGTTTGCCGACCATGCCGGCCTGATAGTGGCCGGGAATATTGCAGGCAAATTCCAGATCGGTCGCCTTGGTGAAGGTCCAGGTGAGTTCAGCCGTTTTGCCCGGTTCCACCAGCACACTGTTCGGGTCATCATGTTTCATCCCATGCCCTTCGGAGGAATGCCCCATTCCGGCCATTGAGCCGTGGTCCATGGCCTTCATGCCTGTAGGCATTAGCATGCCGCTTTGCTGCATCTGGAGCATTTCCTGCTGGTGCCGGGCATGCATCGCCGCGTCGCCGAGGTTGAATTCGTGCAGCAACTGGCCTTTATTCACCAGTACAAAACGCACGGTTTCCCCGGCCTTGATATCAATCGCCCTGGAAGTGAAGGACATATCGCCCATCACCACTTCAACGCTGCGGGTAGCCTTGGCGGCCGTCGCAGGTTGACCGAAGTCATAGGAATGCGCGGGTGAAGCCTCAAGCCCCAGGCTCAGAGTCAGCAAGCAAGCAGCCAGTACCAGACGCTTTCGCAAAAACATAGTCGTACTCCAACAAGATGAGGTTCAGCTTGTGGGAAACTCTAACCCGCGGGCTCTGCCGGCCACCTGACAGGCAGATTACAACTTTGTCAGATTGACCTTTATCGCCGCCGCCCACGGTATAACGCACCCGTTCCAATTGCCCGAGTCGCCCATGAAACTGCTGATTGTCGAAGACCAACCGAAAACCGGCCACTACCTGCGCCAAGGCCTGACCGAGGCCGGTTTCACCACCGAGCTGGCGGCTGACGGCAGCACCGGCCAGCAACTGGCGTTGAGCGGCGATTACGCCTTGTTGATCCTCGATGTCATGCTGCCCGGCCGCGATGGCTGGCAGATTCTGCAAGCAGTGCGCGGCGCTGGCCTGGACACACCGGTACTGTTTCTTACAGCGCGAGACGCAGTGGAGGACAGGGTTCACGGTCTGGAACTGGGTGCCGACGACTATCTGGTCAAACCATTCGCCTTCTCCGAACTGCTGGCGCGGGTTCGCAGCCTGTTGCGTCGCGGCAGCGCTACGCCTCAGGAAACCAGCCTGCAACTGGCTGACTTGCGCCTGGACTTGATCCGCCGCCGGGTCGAGCGCAACGGTCAACGCATCGACCTGACCGCCAAGGAATTCGCTCTGCTGGAAATGCTCCTGCGGCGTCAGGGCGAAGTTCTGCCCAAGTCACTGATCGCGTCCCAGGTGTGGGACATGAATTTCGACAGCGACACCAACGTCATTGAAGTGGCGATCCGCCGTTTGCGCCTGAAGATTGACGATGACTTTCCGAACAAGTTGATCCACACCGTACGCGGCATGGGTTATGTCCTTGAAGAGCGCCCTGCCTGATGCGCCGACTGTCTTTGAGCAGGCGTCTGGCGCTGCTGTTTGCAGCCTGCACCGCCGTGGTGTCGTTGATTGCCGGCGTGTTGTTCAGCCGCGCGAGCGAGGCGCACTTTGTCGAATTGGACCAACAGTTGCTCAACGGCAAACTGATGGGGGTGCGCCGGGCGCTGGAGGACATTCAGTCCAGCGAAGCCGAGGCCCGATTGACCGATGAATTGAGCCGACAAGCCGATCTTTCGCTGCGCATCATTGGGAGCGATGGCCAACGTTTGTACGACAGCTCAGCCCGTTTACCCAAAGACTTGCCGCGCCAATTGGGCCTGTCGACGATGAACGACGACGGCACCGACTATCGCGTCCTGAATGCACCGCTATTCCCCGACAAACCCGACTCACCGCAACTGACTTTGCTGCTGGACATCACCCATCACCAACACTTTCTGCAACGCATGCAGCATCTGATTTGGCTGACGGTCGGTTTGTCGGCGCTGGCCACCGCCCTGCTCGGCGCCTGGGCAGCGCGCAGTGGTTTGCGCCCGCTGCGGCGCATGAGTGCGGTCGCCAGCGGTGTTTCGGCGCAATCGCTCAACGCTCGCCTGCCAGAAGCAGACATGCCGCCCGAGCTCGAGGAATTGGCTTACAGCTTCAACGCCATGCTCGGACGCCTCGACGATTCTTTTCAGCGTCTCTCGGCTTTCTCTGCCGACATCGCCCATGAACTGCGCACACCGCTGTCGAACCTGCTGACCCACACCCAAGTCACCCTCACCCGCCCTCGCCCCATTGAGGATTACCGCGAAGCGCTGCACAGCAACCTCGAAGAACTGCAATGGATGGCGCAATTGGTCAACGACATGTTGTACCTGGCCAAGGCTGACCACGGCTTGCTGACGCCCAAACGCGAACCGCTGGAACTGGCCGAAGAAGCCGATGCGCTGCTGGAGTTCTTTGCACCGCTGGCCGAGGACGCCCAGGTGAAGTTAAGTCGTGACGGCAGCGCGAGGGTGCAGGGCGACCGCAGTATGTTGCGTCGCGCGCTGTCCAATTTGCTCGATAATGCGCTGCGGTTTACCCCGGTCGGTGGCGAGGTGCGGGTGAAGATTATCGAGCAGCCGATTGGCTTGAGCCTGACCGTTGAAAACAGTGGTGAAGGGATTTCTGAAGATTTGTTGCCGCGCTTGTTTGACCGCTTCTACCGGGCAGACCCGGCGCGTCGTGAAGGCAGCAGTGAGCATGCAGGGTTGGGATTGGCGATCACCCAATCGATCATCCGTGCCCATGGCGGACAGATTCGTTGCGAATCGGATAACGAATGGACGCGGTTTGTGATTGAGTTGCCGAAGGGGGATTGAGGCCAGCAGGTCTGGCCCCTTCGCGAGCAAGCCCGCTCCCACATTTGACCGAGTTGAATCGCAAATTTGTGACCGACTCAGATCCAATGTGGGAGCGGGCTTGCTCGCGAAAGCGGTGTAACGACTTACGAATACCGCAACGCCGTAGCCGGCTCGACTTTCGCCGCCCGCCACGCCGGATACACCGTTGCCAAAAAGCTCATGATGAAACCGGCGGAACAGATCAACAACACATCCGCCCCCTGCAGTTCCGATGGCAGGTTACTGACAAAGTACACATCGGAACTGAAGATGTGCTGCCCGCTGACCCGCTCCATCCAGCCCACCAGCTCACTGACGTTCAGCGCTGCGATCACGCCTAGCACGCCGCCAATCAAGGTACCGACAACCCCGATCACCGTACCCTGCACCATGAAGATCGCCATGATTTGCCGAGGCGTCGCGCCGATGGTGCGCAGGATCGCGATGTCCGCGCCCTTGTCGTTCACCACCATGATCAGGGTGGCGATGATGTTGAACGCCGCCACCGCGACGATCATCAGCAACAGCAGACCGATCATGGTTTTTTCCATCTTCATCGCGCTGAACAGGCTGCCCTGAGTGTGGGTCCAGTCGTCAGCCTTGTAGGTGGCGCCCAGGCCTGTCGCGATGTCGCTCGACACTTGCGGCGCGGCGTACAGATCCTTCACCGCCAGGCGCACACTTTGCACTTGATTCGGCTGCCAGTGCTGCATCTGCGCAGCATCAGCGAGGTGGATCAGCGCCATCGAGCCATCCAGCTCAGCGCCCACCTTGAACACGCCCACCACATTCAGTCGCTGCATGCGCGGGGTAATCCCGCCCGGTGCGGTGCTGATTTCCGGCACGATCAGGGTGATTTTGTCGCCGACGTTCAAGCGAAAGCGCCGCGCAGTGATCTCACCGATCACCACGCCAAACTCGCCCGGTTTCAAGGCATCGAGACGCCCCTGAACAATGTGCTTGGCAACGATCGAGACCTTGCCTTCCAGCGCCGGGTCGACACCGCTGACCTGGATCGGCTGCATCGTCCCCTTGTAGGACAGCATGCCTTCCATCTCGGTGAACGGCACCGCCGCCGTCACTTCAGGATTCTTCATCGCCGCGGCGGCCACCGGCTGCCAATCATCGATAGGGTTCACGCCGACGATGGTCGCGTGGGGCACCATGCCGAGGATGCGCGAGCTCATTTCGCGCTGGAAGCCGTTCATCACCGACAGCACCACGATCATCGCCAGCACGCCCAGGGCGAGGCCGATCATCGAGGTCATCGAGATGAAGGATACAAAGCGATTGCGGCGCTTGGCGCGGGTATAGCGCGTGCCGATAAAGATCGATAACGGTCTGAACATTCGCTGGGGCACCGTATAAAAATAAAAGACCCGACACACTGTTCAGTACGCCGGGTTTCGGTCAATCAGATGGGTGTCAGGTAACCTTCCTGCAAATGCAGGACGCGATCCATCTGGCGGGCCAGGTTCATGTCATGGGTCACCACCAGGAACGCGGTGCGCATCGAGGTGCTGAGTTCCAGCATCAAATCCTGAATGCCTTGGGCGGTGTGGGAGTCGAGGTTGCCGGTCGGCTCGTCGAGCATCACCAGGCCTGGCTTGTTCACCAGGGCGCGAGCGATGGCCACACGCTGGCGTTCGCCACCAGACAATTCCGCTGGTTTGTGCTCCAGACGATGACCCAGCCCTACCCGCTCCAGCAACGCCGTCGCACGCTGACGCGCTTCCGGGATCGCGGTTTTACCGATCAGCAATGGCATGCAGACGTTTTCCAGCGCGGTGAACTCAGGCAGCAAGTGGTGGAACTGGTAAACGAAACCCAGCGACCGATTACGCAGCAGGCCACGGGCCTTTTCGTTCAGTGCCGAGAGCTCTTCACCGGCCAGCCAGACACTGCCCTTGGTCGGCGTATCGAGACCGCCCAACAGGTTGAGCAAGGTACTTTTGCCCGAACCCGAGGTACCGACGATCGCCACGCGCTCACCCGGATGCAGCTCCAGTTGCAGACCCGCCAGAACCTCTACCGATTCCGGGCCTTCCACGTAGGATTTGCCCAGGTTGCGGCAGCTCAAGATTGCTTTATCACTCATGCCCGACTCACTCATAACGTAGCGCCTCCGCAGGCTGGGTGCGCGCGGCACGCCAGGCTGGATACAGGGTGGCGAGGAAACTCAGGACCAACGCGGCGGCGCAGACCATCAACACGTCCTGGCTCTGCACTTGCGACGGCAGGTAATCGATGAAATACACGTCGGCGTTCAGGAATTTATGACCGATCAGCCCTTCAAGGGCCGAAATCGCGGCGCTGACGTTCAACGCGGCGAAGATCCCGACCACGGCGCCGATTAGCGTGCCGACCACGCCAATGACCGTGCCCTGGACCATGAACGTCGCCATGATCGAACCCGGCGTGGCGCCGAGGGTGCGCAGGATCGCGATGTCGCCCTTCTTGTCGTTCACCACCATCACCAGCGTGGAAATGATGTTGAACGCCGCCACGGCAACGATCAGTAGCAATAACAAGCCGATCATGGCTTTTTCCATGCGGATCGCCTGATACAGATTGCCGTGGGTGCGGGTCCAGTCGCGGGCGTAATACTGATCTTCGCCGAGCTGCTGGGCGATGGTCCATGCGACGCGTGGCGCCTGGAACAAATCGTCGAACTTCAAGCGCAGGCCCTGGACCTGATCCGGCTTCCAGCGATGCAGCTTCGCCAGATCCTGCAGATTGGTGATGCCCAGATAGCCGTCGATCTCACCGGCACCGACATGGAAGATGCCGACCACGGTAAAGCGTTTCATCCGCGGGAACATCCCGGCCGGGGTTACTGTGACTTCCGGCGCGACAAACGTCAGCTTGTCGCCGACCGCCACGCCGAGCTTGGCGGCGGCCTTGTCGCCGATGACGATGCCGAAACTGCCCGGCGCCAGGTCGTCGAGTTTGCCCTGCTGCATGAAGTTATCAATGATCGACACCTGCCGTTCCTGCGCAGGGTCGATGGCATTGAGCAGGACTTTGGAGACTTTGCCGTTGTTGGTCAGCAGGCCCTGCATCTGGACGAAGGGCGCAACCGCCGTCACCTGCGGGTTCTGCTTGACCTTGGCGGCCAGGTTTTGCCAGTCGCTGATCGGCTCACCGGACTCGATGGTCGCGTGGGGCACCATGCCCAGCACGCGGGTGCGCATCTCATGATCGAAGCCATTCATGACCGACAGCACAACGATCATCACGACCACGCCGAGGGCGAGTCCGATCATCGAGGTCAGGGAAATGAACGACACAAAATGATTGCGACGCTTTGCACGGGTATAACGCGTGCCGATAAATACGAAGAGAGGTCTGAACATGTCGGGGCTTGTTCGGAGGGAAAAGGAACGTCCTTGTGGCGGGGGTCGATAACCAGCTTTACACTCAGACCACCGCCGCTACCATGGGTTCGCCATGTCGACATTAGATGAAGAAGATCGCCGCGAATACTACCGTATCGAGGACACGATCGCACTGGAAATTCGGCCCCTGTCCGCTCCCGAAGCCGCAGGCCAGGAAGTGTTGCAGGATGCTTCCCCGCTGTTCAACCTGCTTAGCGAACTGCACCTGAGCGAATTCGAGTCGCAACACCTGCTGCGCCAGATCAGCGAACGCGACCGGACCATCGCCGCATTCCTGAAATCCCAGAACAAACGCATCGATCTGCTGAGCCAGGTAGTCGCCCTGACCGTGCTCGGGCAGATCGGCGAACCACAGCCGGTGATCATCTCCGAAGGGGGCATCGACTTTCAGCATCCGACGCCCATCGCCACTGGTGCGCACCTGTCGATCAAACTGATACTGATGCCGCAAGCCCTTGGCCTGCTGCTGCGGGCCCGCGTCACCCATTGCGACCGCAAGGGCGACGGCTACGACATTGGCACCGAGTTCAAATACCTGTCCGATGCCCAGCGGCAATTGCTGGCCCGTTACATCTTGCAGCGACAGGCACAAGAACGACGCCTGGCGCGCGAACAAAACGAATCAGGCATTTAATTTAAGGAAGAACCGTGACTCTCATCTACGGCCATCGCGGCGCCAAGGGCGAAGCACCGGAAAACACCCTGACCAGCTTTCAGGAATGCCTCAAGCACGGCGTACGTCGTTGTGAACTGGACTTGCACCTGTCCAGGGATGGCGAGTTGATGGTGATCCACGACCCGACTCTCAAACGCACCACTGACCGTCGCGGCAAAGTGGTCGAACACACGGCGGCGGAATTGGTGACCTACGACGCACGCAAGGGTGGCCCGGGCTGGATCAAACCCTGCCCGATCCCAACGCTGGAAGAACTGTTCGAGCAATGCGATTTCGAGCACTGGCAACTGGAAGTCAAAAGCGCTTCACGCACCCGCGCCGCGACCACCGTGCTGGCAATTCGCGAAATGGCGCAGCGTTTCGGTATGCGGGACAAGATCACCATTACCTCGAGTTCACGCGAAGTGTTGAAAGCCGCGCTGGACTTGGTGCCGGATGTGTCTCGCGGATTGGTGGCCGAGTACGCCTGGCTCGACCCGTTGAAGGTCGCGCAAAACTATGGCTGTGAGATTCTGGCGCTGAACTGGACCCTGTGTACGCCGGAACGCCTGCAGAAGGCGCAGCGTCAGGGGCTGCATGTGTCGGTATGGACAGTCAACGAGCCCGCGCTGATGCGCAGGCTCGCCGACTTCGGCGTTGACAGCCTGATTACAGACTTTCCCGGTTTGGCCACCGCCACGCTCGAGAATTGCTGAAATCGGTCTCCCCGGCCGGCTCAGGCCACCGGCCGGAGCCGCTCAAAAAAGCCGGTTGAGGCCATCGTATGCCGCTACCCGATAGGCTTCGGCCATGGTCGGGTAGTTGAACGTCGTGTTGACGAAATACTTCAGGGTGTTGTGTTCGCCTGGCTGGTTCATGATCGCCTGACCGATGTGCACGATCTCCGATGCCTGATAACCGAAGCAGTGAACACCCAGCACTTCCAGGGTATCGCGGTGGAACAGGATCTTCAGCATGCCTTGCGGCTCACCGGCGATCTGCGCACGCGCCATGCCCTTGAAGAACGCCTTGCCCACTTCGTACGGCACCTTGGCCTGAGTCAGCTCCTGCTCGTTCTTGCCGATCGAGCTGATTTCCGGAATGGTGTAGATGCCGGTTGGTACATCGTTGACGAAACGCCAGCTGCCATTGTCGACAATGCTGCCAGCGGCCGAACGGCCCTGGTCGTGGGCGGCACTGGCCAGGCTCGGCCAGCCGATCACGTCACCGGCGCCGTAAATGTTCGGCACGCAGGTGCGGTAGTTTTCATCGACTTCGATCTGGCCACGGCTGTTGACCTTCACGCCGATATTTTCCAGACCCAGCTGATCGGTGTTGCCGGTACGGCCGTTGCACCAGAGCAAGGCATCGGCCTTGATCTTCTTGCCGGACTTCAGGTGAAGGATCACGCCGTTGTCCACGCCTTCGACGCGGTCGTAGTCTTCGTTGTGGCGAACCGTGATGTTGTTGTTGCTGAAGTGGTAGCTCAGCGCCTGGGAAATTTCCGAGTCGAGGAAGCTCAGCAACTGACCGCGGTTATCCACCAGCTCCACCAGCACACCCAGACCACTGAAGATCGAGGCGTATTCGCAACCGATCACACCTGCGCCGTAAACGATGAGTTTACGCGGGGTGTGGCCGAGGCTGAGGATGGTGTCGCTATCGTAGATACGCGGGTGATGGAAATCGATGTCTGCCGGGCGATAAGGGCGCGAACCGGTGGCAATGATGATGTGCTTGGCCACCAGTTTTTCAACCACGCCATTGGCGCAAACCACTTCGATGGTTTGCTCGTCAGCAAAGCTGCCGGTGCCGAAGAACACGTCGACGCGGTTACGAGCGTAGTAGCCGGTGCGCGAGGCGACTTGTTTGGAGATGACTTTTTCAGCGCTTTTCAAAACGTCCGGGAACGAAAACCAGCGCGGCTCACCAATGGCCCGGAACATCGGGTTGGTATTGAACTGCATGATCTGCCGGACCGAGTGACGCAAGGCCTTGGACGGGATGGTGCCCAGGTGGGTGCAGTTGCCGCCGACCTGGCGACGACTATCGACCATCGCCACCTTGCGCCCTGCCTTGGCGGCGTTCATTGCCGCGCCTTCTCCCGCCGGGCCGGAACCCAACACCACCACGTCGTAGTTGTAGACAGCCATGCATACTCCTCAGAACAGGCCGCGGTGCCCTCGGCACCTGCGGCTAAATCACGCCGTTCTGCGGCGTGAAGGAACAATTTGGGGCCAGTGCAGAACCCGGACACAGTCTATAGAAGCGTCAACGCCGGGCACATTAACCCTTGGTCGCGTCGTAGGCTAGTTTTGCCTGCACTACAACGCCATCAAAAATGCTTTTGCTGCCGCAATCACTTGGTTTTCTCACCCACCAGGCGCTCAAAAGCCTGATTGGTGCGGATCACAAAACCTGTATCGGCACGCATCACAAAAAATGCACCAATGCCATGCGCCTCGGCATAGTCCCAACCCCGTTCAGGACCGAGAATCAGCAACAGCGTCGACAAGCCATCGGCCATTAACGCTGAAGGATGAATCACCGTGACTGACGCCAGGGTGTGTAGGACCGGTGCTCCGGTGCGGGCATCGAAGGTGTGGGAATAGCGCTGGCCGTTCTGCTGAAAATAATGGCGGTAGTCGCCGGACGTGGACACTGCGTAGCCATCGACGGCGATGATCCGCTTGGCCACTTGTTGGTCATCGCGGGGTTCTTCCAGGGCAATGCGCCACGCTGAGCCGTCGAGTTTTTTGCCGGCAGCCTTGAGTTCGCCAGTCACTTCAGCGAGGTAGTTGTGGATACCCAACGCTTCGAGTCTTGCGGTAATCGTGTCGACCGCGTAACCGGCCGCGATGCTGTTGAAGTCGACCTCGACCGCGGCGTCCTTGCACAACTGATTACCGTCGATACGCAAGTGAGTGTGGCCGACGCGCTGCTTCACCTCGACCAGCGCTTCGGCACTCGGTACTTTTTCTTCACGCGCCTGCGGACCGAATCCCCAGAGGTTGAGCAGCGGCTCCACCGTCAGGTCGAAGGCGCCTTCGCTTAGCGAAGACAGTCGCTCGCCAACGCGGACCAATTCGAGGATTGGCGCGGGCATCGTCTGACAGTGGTTGGCGGGAAGTGCGTTGAAACGTTCGATATCGGAGTCGCTGCGATAGGTCGACATTTGCTGATCGACTTCAGCGAGGATTTTTTCAACCTGGACACGGACGTCTGCCGGGGCGGGAAGATCGGCGTGGCGCACGTATTTGATCGAATAACTGCTGCCCATGGTAGGACCGCCGAAGCTTTCCATGGAGTCGCCATTGCCGCAGCCGGATAAGGTGCCTATCAGAACCACGAGACCGC
This sequence comes from Pseudomonas sp. PGPR40, assembly GCF_022014505.1. Lineage (NCBI taxonomy): Bacteria > Pseudomonadati > Pseudomonadota > Gammaproteobacteria > Pseudomonadales > Pseudomonadaceae > Pseudomonas > Pseudomonas sp. PGPR40. The sequence goes on from NZ_JAKLSP010000032.1 coordinate 48,355, forward strand.
ACAGCCGCCATCTCAACAAATCCCGCCCTCCCTGAAACCCACCAAAACGGCCATTATGCACCACCTCTGTAGGATCGCCGCACCGCTCGCTCCTACAGAGAAGAGGATCGTTCCCACGCTCTGCGTGGGAATGCAGCCCAGGACGCTCCGCGTCCCTTCCAAAGTCGAACGCGGAGCGTCCGTTGAGGCATTCCCACGCAGAGCGTGGGAACGATCATGCTGGGCGCGCAAACAAAAACGCCCCGAACAAAGTCGGGGCGTTTTTATTTGCGGCTAAGGCTTAGTGCGGGAATGCTGGCGGGTTTACACCGGCCATATCTTCCATCACACGAACTACCTGACAGCTGTAACCGAACTCGTTGTCGTACCAAACGTACAGAACAACGCGATTGTCCTGAACGATGGTCGCTTCAGCGTCCACAACGCCTGCGTGGCGCGAGCCAACGAAGTCGGTGGAAACCACTTCCTGCGAATTGACGTAGTCGATTTGCTTGTGCAGATCGGAGTGCAGCGCCATGTAGCGCAGGTACTCGTTCATCTCTTCACGGGTGGCGGCTTTCTCAAGGTTCAGGTTGAGAATGGCCATCGACACGTTCGGCGTCGGAACACGGATCGCGTTACCGGTCAGCTTGCCGGCCAACTCAGGCAGCGCCTTGGCAGCAGCGGTGGCAGCACCAGTCTCGGTGATGACCATGTTCAGCGCGGCGCTACGGCCACGGCGATCACCCTTGTGGAAGTTGTCGATCAGGTTCTGGTCGTTGGTGTACGAGTGAACGGTTTCGACGTGACCGTTGATGATGCCGAACTTGTCATTCACAGCTTTCAGCACCGGCACGATGGCGTTGGTGGTGCAGGAAGCGGCGGAAACGATCTTGTCGTCAGCAGTGATTTCACCGTGGTTGATGCCGTGAACGATGTTCTTCAGCTTGCCTTTGCCAGGCGCGGTCAGAACAACGCGGTCGATACCCGGGCAGGCCAGGTGCTGGCCCAGGCCGTCGGCGTCACGCCACACACCGGTGTTGTCCACCAGCAGCGCATTTTTGATGCCGTACTGGGTGTAGTCCACTTCAGTAGGGTTCTTCGCGTAGATAACCTGGATCAGGTTGCCGTTGGCGGTGATGGTGTTGTTGGCTTCATCGATGGTGATGGTGCCATTGAACGAACCGTGCACCGAGTCGCGACGCAGCAGGCTGGCACGCTTGACCAGATCGTTCTCGGCGCCCTTGCGGACAACGATGGCGCGCAGGCGCAGGCCATCGCCACCACCGGTTTTCTCGATCAGGATGCGCGCCAGCAGACGACCGATACGACCGAAGCCATACAGGACAACGTCGGTGCCGGTACGGCCGGAACCATTCTGCTTGCCGACCACATCGGCCAGTTCGTCACGGACGAACGCTTCGGCGGTACGGCCATTGCCTTCGGCTTTGAATTTGACAGCCAGCTTGCCCAGATCTACCGAAGCAGCGCCGAGCTTGAGCTCGCTCATTGCCTTGAGCAGCGGGAATGTTTCGTGGACGGACAATTCGCTGTCATCGGACTGGCGATGGCGTGCAAAGCGGTGAGCTTTGAGAATCGCGATGACAGACTGGTTGATCAGACTGCGGCCATAGATCGAGCTCACCACGTTGTTATTGCGGTAGAGCTGACCGATAAGCGGAATCATCGCTTCTGCGAGTGCTTCACGGTCGATCCATTCACCAAGACACTGGTCGGGCTTCTGAGTCACGGTAACCTTCCACATGTAGGGGCAGAAAAAAGGGGCTACATTATGCCGCCGAGTGGCTCCCGTAGCAATGCGCGCTTGTCGCACAGACGGTAACAAAATCCTGTTCAAAAAAATTACGCTCCGCTCCAGCCCAGTAAAACCGGGGCTTTCAGCATCGTCAATTTTTTGGAGACATCACCGCCTTGTCCGTAACCATCCGTAACACGCGTTCGTTTTACCACTACATAATCAGTAATTTTCACTAAAAAACCGCTCGATTTTGTCATTACCACTACATTTTGCCCAACCCGCGTAATAGACATATCTGCAACTGACAGCCGGCACCTGAGGCCGTTACAATTGTCGACTTTGTCGCAACGCTTGGAGCTCAACCTTCCGTGCCCGTTCTGCGTCTACCGCTTCTCCCTGCCGCGGCAGGTAAACAGCATTGGGGCAACCTGCCCGGTGCCGCCCTGAGCCTGGCCATCGCCGAGGCCGCCAGCGCTGCCAAGCGCTTTACCCTGCTACTGACCGCCGATAGCCAGAGTGCTGAACGGCTGGAACAGGAGCTGAGTTTCTTCGCCCCGGATTTGCCTGTTCTGCACTTCCCAGACTGGGAAACCCTGCCCTACGACCTGTTCTCGCCACACCAGGACATCATCTCCCAGCGCATCTCCAGCCTGTATCGGTTGCCGGAGCTGGCGCATGGGGTGCTGGTCGTGCCGATCACCACGGCCCTGCACCGTTTGGCGCCGACCAGGTTTCTGCTCGGCAGCAGCCTGGTGCTGGACGTCGGCCAGAAGCTCGATGTCGAGCAAATGCGCAGCCGGCTTGAGGCCAGCGGTTATCGTTACGTCGATACCGTCTATGAACACGGCGAATTCACCGTGCGCGGTTCGCTGATCGATCTGTTCCCGATGGGCAGCAAACTGCCCTTCCGCATTGATCTGTTCGACGACGAAATCGAGACCCTGCGCACCTTCGATCCGGAAAACCAGCGCTCCATCGACAAGGTGGACACTGTTCGCCTGCTGCCGGCGCGGGAATTCCCGCTGCAAAAGGACGCGGTCACCCGTTTCAAGGCGCGCTTTCGCGAGCGTTTCGATGTCGACTTCCGCCGCTGCCCGATCTTTCAGGATTTGAGCAGCGGGATTACACCGGCGGGTATCGAGTACTACTTGCCATTGTTCTTCGACGAAACCTCTACCCTGTTCGATTACCTGCCCCAGGACACGCAAGTGTTCTCTTTACCGGGCATCGAACAGGCGGCGGAGAACTTCTGGAACGACGTGCGCAATCGTTACGAAGAGCGTCGCGTCGATCCATCCCGTCCTTTATTGCCACCGGCCGAGCTGTTCTTGCCCGTGGAAGACTGTTTTGCCCGCCTGAAGAGTTGGCCCCGTGTGGTTGCCAGTCAACAGGACGTCGAAACTGGTGTCGGTCGCGAGCGCTTCCCGGCTCAGCCGCTGCCGAACCTGGCCATCGAAGCCAAGGCCACTCAGCCGTTGGCGGCGCTGGCCGGTTTCCTCGACGAATTCCCCGGCCGCGTACTGTTTACCGCCGAGTCCGCTGGCCGCCGTGAAGTGTTGCTGGAATTGCTGGAACGCCTGAAGCTGCGGCCGAAAACCGTCGACAGCTGGCCAGACTTTGTTGCGAGCAAGGAGCGCTTGGCAATCACCATCGCGCCGCTCGATGAAGGTCTGTTGCTGGACGATCCAGCCTTGGCCCTGGTCGCTGAAAGCCCGTTGTTCGGTCAGCGCGTGATGCAGCGCCGCCGCCGCGTGAAACGCGCCGACGCCAACAACGATGCAGTGATCAAAAACCTCACCGAGCTGCGCGAAGGTGCGCCGGTTGTGCACATCGATCATGGTGTCGGCCGCTATCTGGGGCTGACGATCCTGGAAATCGATAATCAAGCCGCCGAATTCCTGACCCTTGAATATGCCGAGAACGCCAAGCTGTACGTCCCGGTAGCCAACCTGCACTTGATCGCCCGTTACACCGGCAGCGACGATGCCCTGGCGCCGCTGCACCGCCTCGGCTCCGAGACCTGGCAGAAAGCCAAACGCAAAGCCGCCGAACAGGTGCGCGACGTGGCCGCCGAGCTGCTCGACATCTATGCCCGCCGCGCCGCTCGCGAGGGCTATGCCTTCGCCGATCCGAAAGCCGATTACGCGACGTTCAGCGCCGGTTTCCCGTTCGAAGAAACCCCGGACCAGCAGACCACCATCGAAGCGGTGCGCGAAGACATGCTCGCACCGAAACCGATGGATCGCCTGGTCTGCGGCGACGTCGGCTTCGGCAAGACCGAAGTGGCGATGCGCGCGGCGTTCATCGCCGTGCATGGCGGCCGTCAGGTAGCGATTCTGGTGCCGACCACCCTGCTCGCCCAACAACACTACAACAGCTTTCGCGACCGTTTCGCCGACTGGCCGGTGAGCGTGGAAGTGATGAGCCGGTTCAAATCGGCCAAGGAAGTCAACGCCGCAGTCGCGGACCTGGCCGAAGGCAAGATCGACATCGTCATCGGTACGCACAAGCTGCTGCAAGAAGACGTGAAGATCAAAAACCTCGGGCTGGTGATCATCGATGAAGAACACCGCTTCGGTGTCCGTCAGAAAGAACAGCTCAAGGCGCTGCGCAGTGAAGTCGACATCCTGACGCTGACCGCCACACCGATTCCGCGCACGCTGAATATGGCAGTGTCGGGCATGCGTGATCTGTCGATCATCGCCACGCCACCAGCCCGGCGCCTGTCGGTCCGGACCTTCGTCATGGAGCAGAACAAGAGCACGGTCAAAGAAGCCCTGCTGCGTGAGTTGCTGCGTGGCGGTCAGGTCTACTACCTGCACAACGATGTGAAAACCATCGAGAAATGCGCCGCCGACCTCGCCGAACTGGTGCCGGAAGCGCGGATTGGCATCGGCCATGGGCAGATGCGTGAACGCGATCTCGAACAAGTGATGAGCGACTTCTACCACAAGCGCTTCAACGTGCTGATCGCCTCGACCATCATCGAGACCGGCATCGACGTGCCGAGCGCCAACACCATCATCATCGAGCGTGCCGACAAGTTCGGCCTGGCGCAGCTGCACCAATTGCGTGGCCGTGTCGGTCGCAGTCACCACCAGGCGTATGCTTACCTGCTGACACCGCCGCGCCAGCAAATCACTCCCGACGCGGAAAAGCGTCTGGAAGCGATCGCCAATACCCAGGACCTCGGCGCGGGCTTCGTACTCGCCACCAACGACCTGGAAATCCGTGGCGCCGGCGAACTGCTGGGCGACGGTCAGAGCGGGCAGATCCAGGCCGTCGGTTTCACGCTGTACATGGAAATGCTTGAGCGCGCGGTGAAGTCGATCCGCAAGGGCGAACAGCCGAACCTTGATCAGCCGCTGGGCGGCGGTCCCGAAGTCAATCTGCGTGTACCGGCGTTGATTCCCGAGGACTATCTGCCGGATGTGCATGCTCGATTGATTCTCTACAAACGCATTGCCTCGGCCACCGATGAGGAAGGTCTCAAAGACCTGCAAGTGGAGATGATCGACCGTTTCGGCCTGCTGCCTGAGCCGACCAAGAATCTGGTGCGGATCACGGCGCTGAAATTGCAGGCCGAACAACTGGGCATCAAGAAAGTCGACGGTGGTCCGCAAGGCGGTCGAATCGAATTCGCGGCCCAGACCCCGGTCGACCCGCTGACGCTGATCAAATTGATCCAGAGCCAGCCCAAACGCTACAAATTCGAAGGCGCCACGATGTTTAAATTCCAGGTGCCAATGGAGCGCCCGGAAGAACGCTTTAATACCGTAGAAGCGCTGTTTGAGCGCCTCATTCCGACCACTGCTTGAAGGACGCCGCATGCGCCTGTTTCGCTCACTGACCTTGTTGACGATGTTAATCACGACGCTGGTCGCCCCAACGGCATTTGCCGATGATCTGTATCAGGTTGAAATGATTCTGGTACGGCAAAACGCTGTGCCCGCCATCGTCAGCCGCGCCGCGCCGGAAGACTGGGATGCCGGCGCCCAACGCATCAGCCCCGACAGCTTTCGCACGCCAAGCCTTAATCCCGAAGTGGAAAAACTCACCGCCAGCAACGAATACACGGTGCTGGTGCACAAGGCCTGGCAACAGAACCTGGGTGAAGAAGCCAGCAAAGTCGCGATCAGCGAAGGCACCGAGCAGTTTGGCCAGTTCCCGATCGAGGGCACACTGAGTCTGAAACTGGGGCGCTTTACCGATGTCGACGCCGATTTCTGGGTCAACCAGATCGATGCCAACGGCCTGGTCACCGCCAGCGAACGCCTGAAGCAGGAAAGCCACACCAAGAACGGCCAACTGAACTTCCTCGACAACGGCCACCTGGGCCTGCTGATCAAAATCACCTCGCTGACAGCCCCTGCGCCTCGGTCAGTTCCCGATGTAATTCCGGACTGATTGAAGCCCTTATGTCCTCCGCGACCCTGAGCAAACCCCTGGCAACATCCTGGGTCAGCCGATTCAAGGAACAGAGCCTGGAGCGCGGGCGTCGCTATGCCTTGGAGAACCGCGTCAGGATCGTCGAAGTCGGCGATGCCACCATCACCGCGGCATGCGAAGGGTCCGGCGGTAATGTTTACCGTCAGACCATTCGCCTGCGCGAGTCGGCCAAAGCTACATTGCTGATGGTCGATGCCACCTGCACCTGCCCGGTGCGCAGCAACTGTAAACATTGCGCAGCGGTACTGCTGAAGGTCCAGGAAACCCTGACCTATCCCGCTGCCGCGCAAGACGCCGAGTTACTGGAAAAGCTTCAGGCTGTGCTGGAAAACCGCAGCCCGAAAGCGCCACCACAAATCCTGGTGGACAATGTGCAACCGGTGCCGCGCCTGTGGCTGGCGAGCATTGAGTTCAGTGCCTTCGAACCGCGCAACGGCAAGATGCAGCGGTACATCCAGCATCGCGCGGCGCTGTCCTTCAGCTATCTGGATGAATACGTCAGCGGACAGAAAAACACTGACATCCTGATTCGCCAAGAGACGCAGACGTTGCGGGTAAAGCGTCACCCGGAAGTCGAACAGGCCTACAGGGAACAGTTGCGAATCCTCGGTTTCAAGATCGCCACCCGACAAAGCAAGGCTCTGCCGGAAAGTGCCGGCGAACTCTACGAGATGGTCAACGACAGCGCCTGGCTGACCTTCACCCTCAACGAGCTGCCGAAGCTGCGCGCCCAAGGGTGGGAGTTACAGATCGACGAAGATTTCGGCTTCGACCTGACCGCCGTCGATGACTGGTACGCCACTGTCGAGCAGGCACCGGAGCGCGACTGGTTCGACCTGGAATTGGGGATCATCGTCAACGGCGAACGGCTGAGCCTGTTGCCGATCCTGTTGAACCTGATGCGCTCCCACACCGAAATCCTCAACCCGGAACGACTTGCCCGGCGTCGCGACGATGAACTGATCCTGGTGAACATCCCGCAACGCCGCAGTACCGACCAAGGTCCGTTGCAGGTCGCCCTGCCCTTCGGCCGCTTGAAGCCGGTGCTGGCCACCCTCGGCGAGTTTTATCTGCAAGAGCCCGGCGAAACCACGCTGCGCCTGAGCAAGGCCGACGCCACGCGACTGAATTCGCTGGAAGGTCTGCCATTGCTCTGGGAAGGTGGCGAGCAGATCCGCACCTTTGCCCAACGCCTGCGCGACATCAAGGACCACACCGCTGCGGCCCCCGAAGGCTTGAATGCCACCTTGCGCCCGTATCAGCTGGAAGGCCTGAGTTGGATGCAGTCGTTGCGGCAACTGGAAGTCGGCGGGATTCTCGCGGACGACATGGGTCTGGGCAAAACCCTGCAGACCCTGGCGCACATTCTCAGCGAGAAGAACGCCGGGCGCCTTGATCGGCCGTGCATGGTGGTGATGCCCACCAGCCTGATCCCCAACTGGCTCGACGAAGCCGCGCACTTCACGCCGCAGCTCAAAGTGCTGGCGCTGTACGGTGCCAGTCGCAAAAAGCATTTCGAGAACCTGGCCGATTACGACCTGATTCTGACCACCTATGCGCTGCTGCCCAAGGACGTCGAACGCCTGGCCGCGCAACCCTTTCATGTATTGGTGCTGGATGAAGCGCAGTACATCAAGAACCCCAACAGCAAGGCCGCCCATGCAGCCCGTGAGCTGAATGCTCGCCAGCGTCTGTGCCTGAGTGGCACGCCGCTGGAAAACCATCTGGGCGAGCTGTGGTCGCTGTTTCACTTCCTGCTGCCCGGCTGGCTCGGTGACGTGAAAAGCTTCAACCGCGATTACCGCGTACCGATAGAAAAGCGTGCCAGCGAAGTAAGACTTCAGCACCTCAATGGTCGGATTAAACCGTTCCTGCTGCGCAGGACCAAGGAACAGGTGGCCACCGAACTGCCACCGAAAACCGAGATCATCCATTGGGTCGAACTCAACGAAGCCCAGCGCGACGTATACGAAACCATGCGTCTGGCGATGGACAAAAAAGTCCGCGACGAAATCACCCGCAAGGGTGTGGCGCGCAGCCAGATCATCATTCTTGAAGCCCTGCTGAAACTGCGTCAGGTGTGCTGTGATTTGCGTCTGGTCAACGACGCCGCCCTGCCCGCGCGCGGCAGCAGCTCCGGCAAGCTCGATAGCCTGATGGAAATGCTGGAAGAGTTGTTTGAGGAAGGTCGGCGAATCCTGCTGTTTTCGCAGTTCACCTCAATGCTGTCGCTGATCGAGGATGAGCTGAAAAAGCGTGGCGTGGCGTATGCGATCCTGACCGGACAAACCCGCGACCGACGCACGCCAGTGAAGGAGTTCCAGAGCGGCACGCGTCAGATCTTTCTGATCAGCCTGAAGGCTGGTGGCGTAGGACTGAACCTGACCGAAGCGGATACGGTGATTCACTACGATCCCTGGTGGAACCCGGCGACGGAACATCAGGCGACGGATCGTGCCTATCGCATTGGTCAGGAGAAGCCGGTGTTCGTCTACAAGATGATTGCCAGGGGCACGGTGGAAGAGAAGATTCAGCATCTGCAAAAGGAAAAATCCGACCTCGCCGCCGGCGTGCTGGACGGGCGCCAGACCGGGGACTGGAAATTGCAGAGCGATGATATCGAAGCCTTGTTTGCGCCTTTGCCGGATAAGTTGGAGAAACACTGATATCTGCGGTGATCAGTAGATCGCTTTCGCGAGCAAGCCCGCTCCCACATTGGATCTGTGTTTGCCCGCGATGATTAGGACAACCTAAAACCAATGTGGGAGCGGGCTTGCTCGCGAAAGGGTCACCGCCGATTCCTGAGATGCCGCCGAGTCAGGACCCGGGATTGGGCAATGGCGCGAAAAGCGCTTCAATATCACTCTGTTCGAGCTTCCACCCCCCACTCGCTCCACCTTCGAGTACGGCCCCGGTCAACGCTGCTTTTTCCTGTTGAAGCGCCTGTATTTTTTCTTCCACCGTACCGCGGGCAATCATCTTGTAGACGAACACCGGCTTGTCTTGACCAATTCTGTAGGCTCGGTCGGTCGCCTGGTTTTCCACTGCAGGGTTCCACCACGGATCGAAGTGAATCACCGTATCCGCCGCGGTCAGGTTGAGACCGGTTCCCCCCGCCTTCAGGCTAATCAGGAACAACGGCACCTTGCCACTCTGAAAATCCTTTACCGGTGTGCGCCGATCCGTGGTGTCGCCGGTCAACAACGAGTAGCCGATACCGCGCTGCTGCAACTGCTGCTCAATCAACGCAAGCATCGAGGTGAATTGCGAGAACAGCAAAATCTTGCGATCTTCACTGAGCAACTCTTCGAGCATCTCCATCAAGCTAAGCAGTTTGCCGCTGCCCGAACGAAGGGCTTTCGCCGTCAGCGTCGTTTTGATCAGTCGCAGATCGCAGCACACCTGACGCAACTTGAGCAAAGCATCGAGGATGACGATCTGACTGCGCCCGACGCCACTGCGGGCAATTTCATCACGCACCTTCTTGTCCATCGCCACACGCACGGTTTCATATACATCCCGCTGCCCATCGCTAAGATCGACCCAATGCACGATCTCGGTTTTGGGGGGTAGCTCGGTAGCGACCTGTTCTTTCTTGCGGCGTAGCAAGAAGGGTTTTATTCGGGCCGTCAGGTGTTGCATCCGTTCGCTGTTGCCGTGTTTCTCGATCGGGGTACGGTAATCGCGATTGAAGGTTTTACTGTCGCCGAGCCAACCGGGCAGCAAAAAGTGAAACAGCGACCACAATTCGCCCAAGTGATTTTCCAGTGGCGTGCCAGACAGACAAAAGCGCTGCCGAGCCTCTAATTGTCGGGCCGCCTGAGCGGCTTTGCTGGCCGGATTCTTGATGTTCTGTGCTTCATCGAGAAGCAGCACACTCCAGACCTGAGGCTGCAAAATCTCCAGATCGCGCGGCAGCAACGCGTATGTCGTCAACACCAGATCGTAATCGGCAAGGTTGGCAAAATCGTTTTGCCGAGCTGCGCCGTGGAGCGCCAGGACTTTCAGTTGCGGGGTGAAGCGTGCAGCCTCATCGAGCCAGTTGGGGATGAGGCTGGTAGGCATCACAGCAAGTGCCGGGCGGTCCAGACGCCCCACCTGTTTTTCCAGAAGTAAATGAGTCAGGGCTTGCAGAGTTTTGCCCAGGCCCATGTCGTCGCCGAGGATACCGCCGACTTCCAGCTCGCGAAGGGTCTGCATCCAGTTCAGGCCTTCGAGCTGATACGGCCGCAGTACCGCGTTGAGGCCCGCGGGAGCAGCAACGTGTGCATGAGTCGATTCACGCAAGCGTTTCGCGAAAGCGCGCAAACGCTCGCCGCCCTGCCAAACCAGCGGCAGACCTTCAAGCTCACTCAACCGCGCTGCATCAGGGGCATTCAAGCGCAACGAATTACCGCTGCCAACACCCAAGTACAATTCACCCAGGGTGGCCATCAATGGCTTGACCCGCCCGAGAGGCAGAGCGACTTTCGTAACGGGTTTCGCTCCGAACTGTCCACTTTTGAGATCGATCAATACCTGATCGTTATCGTCGCGGCGGGCTAGCTCAGCCGGGTTCATCAGCTGTGGCTGATTGCGTAACAAATGCAGCAGAATCGGCAACAAGCTGTGGCGCTCGCCATTGACCACGATGCCCAATTGCAGATCGAACCATTCGCGGCCCGGCGATTCCTCGATATCGGCATACCACTCCTCTACGGGCTGCACATTGAAGTGAAAGCCGTCAGTGATACTGATCTGCCAGTTGGCCTCTCTGAGCGCTGGCATTCCAGATTGAACAAATGCCAGCCATGCCGATTCATCCGGCAAGTCGAACATTTCGCCGGCGCTATCGGGTAACGCATCACTTTTACGAGTCGCCTTTTTGAAGCATTGTTTTTGCAAGGCTTGACGCAGGGCTTTTTCGGCAGCCGGTTTTCGCTGAATGCGCTGGGTTTCGGTGCCGGAAAGCACCAATACTTCCGTGGATTTTTTGTCTGCGGCGATGTGGCCGTTGTAAGTGAACGCCAGCGCTGCGCGATGCTCCAGCTCGTATTTCCAGTTTGTATAACGCTTGGTCGTTGCGAGGGTCAGGAGGGCCTGGGGCTCAATATCGTCGATGATCCGCTCGGTCAACGTGTGCGGCGGTGGCGCGACTCGAGTCGCGGCGCTCATCCGATGACTGAATTGCATCGCCTGCCGCGCCGGGATGTCGGGAACCAATGACAAGTGTCTGGCCAGTTTATTGTCCAGCTCACTCAGCAACGGCCCAACCTCCATCCGTCCACGGTCCAGGTAATACAAAGGTTCCAGCGCCAGAATCGTTTCTTCAGGGGCTTCATCACTACGCCATTGCGGACGGAAACTGCCGTTGCCTTGTTCAGCCCAGGCAAATTGCGCAGACCTCTCCATTCCTGATGCCAAGGGCTGCAATTGCTCGAAATCGAGAAACAGTCGTGAAGTTTTCAACGCCAACTGGAGGACTTCGGCCCCGCTGCTGCCTTGCAAGGGGTACCCACTGTAATAAGAATGAGAGGAGTGGGCTGCGACCAGCAATCTGGCGATTTTCAAGTCAAGTTCTGATAGATAGCCCGGCTCTCGCATCAGTGCATCTGACGGCGAAAACACAGATCTGATGTCCTGCAAGCGGCCATCCTTGAGCTGACGAGCCTTGCAAATTTCCAGCAACCACTTGCCTGCGGTGGGCGTGGCCTTGAGTTTGTACACCCAGCACGTACCGGTACTCTGCGCAGCGCCATCGCGATCTGAAGTCTCATGCGGAATATCGTTGAGCCAGCGTTCCAAATCGCGGCTCAGGCTAACCGGGGCTGAACTATCGCTCGACTCAACTGGAACGTCCTGCAAATGATAAATGACCGTTGCGCAGTGCTTGCAATCGATCACTACGGGACATGAGCAGGTGCAATCCAGGACGAACACACTGTCATCATATTCGATGAGTTCGATGAACTGTTCGTAGACATTCCCTTCGGAGCCTTTGCAAGTCGCAGTAACCGTCAGATCATCAAGGTCGATGATCTTGACCCGATTCTCCTTGGCGTATCTGAGCGCCTTATCCAGAGCACGATTGCTGAATGCCTCAGTCCACGGCATCTGACGGAGTTGCTCAATGATTGTCGGCATAAATTCAACGCTTCTGATAATGACTGGATTATTGTGGGGTACGTCTTAGCCTCTCAACACCCGCGCCAACGTCGAATTCACCTTACCCATCCCGTCATGCAATGCCTGCTCGATCTCGGCCATGGTGATCACCGCCGTCGACTTGCCCGCCGCCGGGTTCACTACCAGCGCCAGACAGGCGTAATCCAGTTCCAGCTCACGCGCCAATGCTGCTTCCGGCATGCCGGTCATGCCGACGATGTCGCAACCGTCACGTTCCAGCCGCGCAATTTCAGCGACGGTTTCCAGACGTGGGCCCTGGGTGCAGGCGTACACGCCATGGCTGCTGTAGCCAACCCCTTCAGCCGCCAACGCCGCGATCAATTGCTGACGCAAGGATTCGCTGTAGGGATAGCTGAAGTCGATGTGGGTGACCTGTTCCAGGTCATCGGCGAAATAGGTGTGTTCGCGACCGCTGGTGTAGTCGATCAATTGATGCGGCACACAGAAATGCCCGGTGCCCATCGCAGTGTGAATCCCACCCACGGCATTGACTGCAAGAATCGCTTCGGCACCGGCCTGCTTCAAGGCCCACAGGTTGGCGCGGTAGTTCACCTGATGCGGCGGGAAACGGTGTGGGTGCCCATGACGCGCGAGAAATAGCACTTCCCTGCCGGCATACTCACCGATCTGCACCTCGGCCGAAGGCGCGCCATAAGGCGTGTCCACCGCCAATGACTGACGAATGCTCAAGCCTTCGAGTTGAGTCAGGCCGGTGCCACCGATGATCGCGTAAACCGTCATTACGGAAAATCCTTAATCAATCAATTGAGCTTCTCTGAGTGCGCCGATGGCCGCCAGCCAGCGTGGATCTTGACGGTATTCGGTGCTGGCGTATGCCTGCCCGCGCATCCGCGCAATACGCGCCGAAGGTTTGACCTTCAAACGCTGGGCGGCGCTCAAGGCCAGCTCGGCAGCCGCGCGATCGTTGCACACCAGGCCCATGTCACAACCGGCGGTCAATGCCGCTTCGATGCGACTGGCGGCATCGCCAACCACGTGCGCACCCGCCATCGACAGATCATCGCTGAAGATCACGCCATCGAACTGCAGCTCGCCGCGCAGGATGTCCTGCAACCAGCGACGGGAAAAACCTGCAGGCTGGGAATCGACTTGTGGATAAATAACGTGGGCTGGCATGACAGCGGCCAGTTGCTTGCTCAGTCGCGCGAATGGCACCAGGTCGTTGGCGCGGATCTCGTCGAGGCTGCGCTCGTCGTTGGGAATCGCGACATGGGAATCGGCCTCGGCCCAGCCATGACCGGGGAAATGCTTGCCAGTGGCGGCCATGCCGGCGCTGTTCATGCCGCGGATGAAAGCACCGGCGAGCAAGGCTGCACGCTCGGGATCACCTTCGAACGAACGGGTGCCAACCACCGCGCTGCGCTGGTAATCCAGGTCCAGCACCGGGGCAAAGCTCAGGTCGAGACCGACCGCCAGCACTTCGGTCGCCATGATCCAGCCACATTGCTCGGCCAGGTATTCGGCATTCGGGTTATCGGCAATGGCACGCATGGCTGGCAGCCGCACGAAACCCTGACGCAGCCGCTGAACCCGACCGCCCTCCTGATCCACCGCCAACAGCAGATCGGGACGAATGGCGCGGATCGCGGCGCTCAACTCGCGCACTTGATGCGGATGTTCGATGTTGCGGGCAAAAATGATCAGGCCGCCCACTTCGGGCTGGCGCAACAATTGGCGATCTTCAGCCGTCAGCCAGGTACCGGCGACGTCCACCATCAACGAGCCTTGCAGGCCAGCAGTCATAGAAATTCCTTGATTAGGATAAACCCGGCTCGCACGAATTCACCGCCATGGGCTGTGCCCGGCAGGTCGGCGATATCAATGAGGGGCGGATTCAGAACGAGAGTCGGCATGGGCAGCTAGCTTAGCGGATGTCAGCTGCCGCGCCCACCCGTGTGCGGTTAAACCTTGGCGGCGACCGGGGCCGATTTGCTGCGCGGACGCAACTGCGCGGTAGCCATGGCGGTGTCGGTAACGCCGGTTTCAGCGCGCATGCCAGCCGCCAGAAATGGCACCATCAGACGCATCACTTGTTCAATGGAGGTGTTGACGCCGAAATCGGTCTCGGCAATCGCACGCAAGGCCTTGATCCCCGACATGCTGAACGCCGCGGCACCGAGCATGAAGTGCACGCGCCAGAACAGTTCGATCGGTGGAATGCGCGGTGCTGCCTCGTTGACCAGCATCATGTAGCGGCGGAACACCTTGCCGTACATATCTTCCAGATAACGACGCAAGTGCCCTTGGCTCTGACTGAAGGCCAGTCCCAGCAAACGCATGAAAATGGACAAGTCGTTACCGCTGCGTGGCTGCACCACCAGGGCTTGTTCGACGAGGATTTCAAGCAGCTCTTCAAGGGTCGGCTTGTTCTCGGGCTTGGCCTGACGGCGCTCAAGCTCTTTATCGAGGCTGAGGCAGAATGGTCCGAGAAAACGCGAGAATACCGCCTGAATCAGCGCTTTCTTCGACCCGAAGTGATAGTTCACCGCTGCCAGATTGACACCGGCCTTGCTGGTGATCAAACGCAATGAGGTTTCAGCGAAACCTTTTTCCGCGAACAACTGCTCGGCAGCATCGAGAATGCGTTCAACGGTTTCCGACTGGGCCATGACTACTCCGCCTGACAAACACTTGTTTGAAACATACGTTTCAGCCCCGGCCTTGTCAAGTCTGGCGGTTCGTTTTGGGAATGGTCGGTCAGGTATTTAACCATACAACAGTGGCGCTTCACTCGGCGAGCAGAATGACCGTCCAGCGGCGTGCAAAAAAAGGGGCATTGCCAAGACCGATTCACTGTATATAATCCCAGTCACTGTATAAAAAGACAGAGCGATCAATATGCTAAAGCTGACGCCACGCCAAGCAGAGATTCTGGCCTTCATCAAACGTTGCCTCGAAGACAACGGCTACCCGCCGACCCGCGCGGAAATCGCTCAGGAACTGGGGTTCAAGTCGCCCAATGCGGCGGAAGAACACCTCAAGGCACTGGCCCGCAAAGGGGCGATCGAGATGACCCCGGGCGCCTCCCGCGGCATCCGCATCCCTGGCTTCGAAGCCAAGGCCGACGAGTCCAGCTTGCCGATCATCGGCCGGGTGGCTGCCGGTGCGCCGATCCTCGCCCAGCAGCACATCGAAGAATCCTGCAACATCAACCCTTCGTTCTTCCATCCTCGCGCCGACTATCTGCTACGGGTCCATGGGATGAGCATGAAGGACGTCGGCATTTTCGACGGTGACCTGCTCGCCGTCCATACCACCCGCGAAGCCCGTAACGGTCAGATTGTGGTGGCGCGAATCGGCGACGAAGTGACCGTCAAGCGCTTCAAGCGCGATGGTAGCAAGGTCTGGTTGATTGCCGAGAACCCTGAATTCGCCCCTATCGAAGTCAACCTGAAAGATCAGGAACTGGTTATCGAAGGCTTGAGTGTCGGCGTGATTCGCCGCTAAAGGAGGCTTTATGCAGTTCCCACATACCTCACAGCAAGCCCAACTGCCGTTGTTCGAGGCGTTCATGGCACAGCCATTGGCGCCGATCCTGAAAGACGTGGTCGAATCGCCCTGGAGCGCCGAGCCCGAAGTTTTCAGCGAGCTATCACTGCGCGGCGCGGCCGGGAACTGCCTGAACCTTCTGGCTCCGATTCTCAGGGAACTGAGCCAGGATCAGGATGCACGCTGGCTGACACTGATCGCCCCGCCCGCCAGCCTGACACAAGCCTGGTTACGGGACGCCGGCCTGAACCGTGAGCGCATTCTGCTCCTGCAACCGCGTGGCACACAGAGCGCTCAGCAGTTGACCTGCGAAGCCTTGCGACTTGGCCGCAGCCATACGGTCGTCAGCTGGCTTAACCCGCTGAGCACAACATTGCGGCAACAGTTTATCAGCGCCGCCCGTACCGGGGATGCGCAAAGTCTGAATATTCGACTGGGTTAACTGACAAACACTGTGCGCGCTGAACCGCGTGGGGCTTCTCCAAGGATAGAGAAGCCAATCTGTAAAGGTATCCGAAGAATCCGACGGGCGGGATCAATGAAGAACCCGAGGCCCCTCTTCCTTATCAAATTCGCCTTCAACCAGGCGTCCTGCCATCTGGACACCGACGCTCAACATCGCCTTGGCGACTTCCACATGCTGGCCTTGCAGGAAAACCTTGGCATCCTCGGAGAAATCCAAAGTAACCAGAGAACCCTCGTCCTCGGCCCTGCGCAGCTCGATTCGGCCGTCTGGTAACTCGACAATTTCTAGAAAGGACGTTGGCATAAAGGTCTGTTCTCCACGAAAGGCGGGGATTATATAGGCATCAGCCAAGCTTCGCTCGGGATCTTGACCAAATGCCATCACGAAGAGAAATTTCTGACATCACTCTTCCTTGAGCCGCCCCGTCCCTAAACACTCAATCTTTCAGCACTCATTCAACCCTTCGCGAAACCGAATCGCCAGGCCTTTAAGGTTCTGACGCCAGCTCTCCAGCTCTTCCCGACTCAGCTCTTGCGGCGCCTCTTCTTCATCCAGATTAACGGCCAGAATGAGTGGCTGCGTCACATCACCCTTGGGCTTGTGCGGAGCGCGAGGCGGCTGAAACAATGCGGCATGTGCCGACAGCAACTTGGCCAGCCAGGTTTCAGGGTTTTGCGCCAGTTCGACCATCTCGGCCATTTCCGGAATAGCGATGGTTTCGAGCACTTCGCGGGTCAACAGCATTTCTGCCCGTGGCGCATTGGCCTGAGGCAGGCGATAGAAACCGGCGATTTCATGGCACAGTCCCAGCAAAGCACCGTACAGGTGAAACAACGCCGATTCGCGCCCGGCCTGAATCAGCGCCAAGGCGTTCATCGCCCGCCCCTCTTCGGCTTTGGCGAGCGCTTCCAGCGACAGGCCAGCAAAATAAATCTTCTGGTTGGTACGGGTATAGAGTTCGTGGGCCATGACGGCAGCCTCCACAACGAAATAATTGCTTCACGCAGGTCAGACAGTGTCGTGGATCACCTGAGCCCCCCGCAAGCCCAAAACAAAAAAGGCCGCATGAAAACCCGAGGGTTGTCATGCGGCCTTTTTGTATACAGCGGTTTTTTAAGCTTTGGCTGCTGGACGCTTGTCTTCAACCGTCCACTTGCCGCCGTCGTAATACGCCTTCCAGCCAGTCGGCTTACCATCAACCTCAGTCTGCACGTACTGCTCTTTGGTCTTGCGGCTGTAACGGATCACTGCCGGGAGGCCGTCCGGATCTTTCTTCGGCGCTTCGCAAAGGAAGTGATACTTCGGATCGATCTCATCCTTGTGCGGCACGATCTCCATGACCAACGGAGCACGGGTCTCGCGGTTTTTCGGGAACTGGCTGGCCGCCAGGAACAGGCCGGAAGCACCGTCGCGCAGGATGTAGGTGTCGTTGACCTTTTCGCATTTGAGCTCAGGCATCTTCACCGGGTCCATCTTCGGCGGTGCCGCATCACCGCTTTTCAGCAGCTTGCGGGTGTTCTTGCAGGTGGCGTTGGTGCAACCGAAGAACTTACCGAAGCGGCCCGTCTTGAGCTGCATCTCGCTGCCACACTTGTCGCATTCCAGGCTCGGACCTTCGTAGCCCTTAATGCGATAGGTGCCCTCTTCGATTTCGTAGCCAGCGCAATCCGGGTTGTTACCGCAGATGTGCAGCTTGCGCTTCTCGTCGAGCAGGTAAGCGTCCATGGCTGTGCTGCAGATCGGGCAGCGATGTTTGCCACGCAGGACCAGCGACTCGGACTCACCCTCGTCATCCGCAGCGATTTCATCGCCCGGCACCAGGTTGACGGTGGCTTTGCAGCGCTCTTTCGGCGGCAGGCTATAGCCCGAGCAACCGAGGAACACGCCCGTCGAGGCAGTACGAATCTGCATCGGACGGCCGCAGGTCAGGCACGGAATGTCAGTCATGACCGGCTGGTTGGCCCGCATGCCGTTTTCCGGGCTTTCGGCCACTTCGAGTTTCTTCTTGAAGTCGCCGTAGAACTCGTCGAGCACGTTTTTCCAGTCGCGTTCGCCCTGAGCGACGTCATCGAGGTTCTCTTCCATGCCGGCGGTGAAGCCGTAGTCCATGAGATTGGAGAAGCTCTCGGCCAGACGCTCGGTGACGATGTCGCCCATCTTTTCCGAATAGAAACGACGGTTGTGCAGCGCTACGTAGCCGCGGTCCTGGATAGTCGAAATGATCGCCGCGTAGGTCGAAGGACGACCGATGCCGCGTTTTTCCATTTCTTTAACCAGGCTCGCTTCCGAGTAACGCGCCGGAGGCTTGGTGAAGTGCTGGGTCGGATCAAGCTTGATCAGCTTCATCGCGTCGCCCTGGGCCATATCCGGCAGCACGTCGTCATCGCCAGGCTTGGTGATTTGCGGCATGACGCGGGTGTAACCGTCGAACTTCAGGATGCGGCCCTTGGCGCGCAGTTCGAAGTCACCGGCACCGACAGTGACCGTGGTCGACAGGTATTGGGCCGGCAGCATCTGGCAGGCCAGGAACTGGCGCCAGATCAGCTCGTAAAGCCGCTCGGCATCACGCTCCATGCCCGAAAGCTTGCTTGGCTCGGTATTGGCGTCGGACGGACGAATCGCTTCGTGAGCCTCTTGTGCGCCTTCCTTGCTGCTATAAACGTTCGGGTTTTCCGGCAGGTATTTCTTGCCGAACTCGCCTTCAATATAAGTACGCGCCATCGCCACGGCATCGGCCGAGAGGTTGGTGGAGTCGGTACGCATATAGGTGATGTAGCCAGCTTCGTACAGACGCTGGGCCATCATCATGGTTTTCTTCACACCGAAGCCCAGGCGGTTACTTGCGGCCTGTTGCAGGGTGGAGGTGATGAACGGTGCCGACGGCTTGCTGCTGGTCGGCTTGTCTTCGCGCTTGACGATGCTGTAGCTGGAAGCCTTGAGCTTCTCCAGCGCGGCCATGGCCTGGGCTTCGTTGAGCGGCTTGAAGGCTTCGCCTTTCTCGCGGGCCACGTCGAAGCGCACGGTCGCGCCCTTGGCGGTACCGAGGTCGGCATGCACTTCCCAGTATTCTTCCGGGTTGAACGCGCGAATTTCACGCTCACGCTCGACCACCAGCTTCACGGCAACCGATTGCACGCGACCGGCGGACAGGCCACGGGCGATCTTGGCCCACAGCAGCGGCGAAACCATGTAACCCACCACGCGGTCGAGGAAGCGGCGCGCCTGCTGGGCGTTGACTCGATCGATGTCCAGCTCGCCCGGTTTGGAGAAGGCTTCCTGGATCGCTTTCTTGGTGATTTCGTTGAACACCACGCGCTTGTAGCGGCTGTCGTCACCACCGATGGCTTCGCGCAGGTGCCAGGCAATGGCTTCCCCCTCGCGATCCAAGTCGGTTGCGAGATAGATGGTGTCAGCATCTTTAGCGAGCCGGCGCAGCTCTTCGATGACTTTTTCCTTGCCCGGAAGGATCTCGTACTTGGCTTTCCAGCCATGATCGGGATCGACACCCATGCGCGAGACCAGCTGCTTGCGCGCTTTCTCTTTCGGCGTGAGCACCGGACCTTCACCTGCGGCGGCCTTGCCACGCTTGGCGGCAGGCTCTTTGCTGGCGCTAGCCGAACCGCTGGTGGGCAGGTCTCGGATATGGCCGATACTCGACTTCACCACGTATTGGTTACCCAGATACTTGTTGATGGTCTTGGCCTTAGCCGGGGATTCCACAATGACCAGCGATTTGCCCATGGATCAGAAAATTCCTGAATTCTAGAAGTGAAAGGCGGTTGGCGCCTGACGCGGCACCGCTATATATAGTGGCTACAAGGTGAGGTCAAGCGCAGGAATCTGCGCGCACTCCCCTTATGGCTGAGGAAAAACGCTCGGTTCGGCTTGCACCAAAGCAAAGCGTGGCACCTGTTCGCCGTCAACCTCGACCGACTCCAGGAACATGCTCAAGGGACGTACCCAAAAGCCGTAATCGCCATACAGGGCTTGGTAAAAGACCACTTCTTCTTCGGTTTCAGAATGCCGCGCAACAGCGAAGACGCGGTACTGCGGACCTTTGTAATGTTCGTAGAGCCCAGGTTGTATCGGCATGCTTTGGCCCTCACTCAAATTTTTTCAAAATAAAAATAAAATAAATCCGGAAAAACAAAAACCGGGGCACTTGGCCCCGGCTTCCATCAGCGAAACGCTTAAACGCGTTCGAAGACGGTGGAGATGCCTTGGCCGAGACCAATGCACATGGTAGCCACCCCGAAGGTGCCGCCATTCTGTTTCATCACGTTCAGCAAAGTGCCGGAGATACGCGCACCGGAACAACCGAACGGGTGACCCAGGGCGATCGCGCCGCCGTGCAGGTTAACCTTCTCGTTCATCTTGTCGAGCACTTTCAAATCTTTCAGCACTGGCAGGGCCTGTGCGGCGAAAGCTTCGTTGAGCTCGAAGAAGTCGATATCGCTGATGCCAAGGCCCGCGCGCTTCAGTGCTTTTTGTGTTGCCGGTACTGGACCATAGCCCATGATCGCCGGGTCCACACCTGCCACTGCCATCGAACGAATCACCGCCAAAGGCTGGATGCCCAAGTCCTGTGCACGCTGCGCCGACATCACGATCATGCACGAAGCACCATCGGTGATCTGCGACGAAGTACCGGCTGTCACGGTGCCGCCCTTCGGATTAAACGCTGGTTTCAGAGCCGCCAGGCTTTCCAGGGTAGTTTCCGGACGAATGGTTTCGTCGTAGTCGAACAGTTTCAGGAAACCGTTCTCGTCGTAGCCCTGCATCGGGATGATTTCGTCTTTGAACTTGCCTTCCACAGTCGCCTTGTGGGCGAGCTGGTGGGAGCGCACGCCAAAGGCGTCTTGCTGTTCGCGAGTAATGCCGTGCATTTTGCCGAGCATTTCCGCGGTCAGGCCCATCATGCCCGAGGCTTTCGCCGCATACAGGGACATGTGCGGGTTCGGATCGACACCGTGCATCATGCTCACGTGACCCATATGCTCGACGCCACCAACCACGAACACGTCACCATTGCCGGTCATGATCGCTTGCGCAGCGGTGTGCAGAGCACTCATCGACGAGCCACACAGGCGGCTGACGGTCTGGCCGGCCGAGGTGTGCGGGATCTGCGTCATCAGGGACGCCATGCGGGCGATGTTCCAGCCCTGCTCCAGGGTCTGGTTCACGCAGCCCCAGATCACGTCTTCGACTTCACTCGGGTCGACCTTGACGTTGCGTTCCAGCAATTTGCTGATCAGGTGCGCCGACATGTCCTCGGCGCGGGTGTTGCGGTGCATGCCGCCCTTGGAGCGGCCCATCGGCGTACGACCGAAGTCGACAATCACGACGTCTCTAGGATTCAAGCTCATATACGTTCACTCTCGCTCTAGTGTGGGCGCTTAACCGAAGAAGCTCTGACCGTTTTTGGCCATTTCTCGCAGCTTCGCGGTCGGGTGGTACAGCGCGCCCAAATCAGCGTACTGGTCAGCCAGGGCAACGAACTCTGCAACACCGATCGAGTCGATGTAGCGCAGCGCACCGCCACGGAATGGAGGGAAACCAATACCGTAGACCAGGCCCATGTCAGCTTCGGCAGCGGTTTCGACAATGCCGTCTTCCAGGCAGCGCACGGTTTCCAGGCACAGCGGGATCATCATCCAGTTGATGATGTCCTCGTCAGTGACTTCGCGCTGTTCGAAAACGATTGGCTTGAGCACTTCCAGCACCGAAGGATCGGCGACTTTCTTCTGCTTGCCGCGCTTGTCGGTCTCGTAGGCGTAGAAGCCCTTGCCATTCTTCTGGCCAAGGCGCTTGGCTTCGTAGAGCACGTCGACGGCCGAACGGCGGTCGTCCTTCATGCGGTCCGGGAAGCCTTCAGCCATGACGTCGCGACCGTGGTGACCGGTGTCGATGCCGACCACGTCCATCAGGTACGCCGGGCCCATCGGCCAGCCGAATTTTTCCATGACCTTGTCGATGCGGACGAAGTCCACGCCGGCGCTGACCAGCTTGGCGAAGCCGCCGAAGTACGGGAACAGCACGCGGTTGACCAGGAAGCCCGGGCAGTCGTTGACGACGATCGGGTTCTTGCCCATTTTCTTGGCGTAGGCAACGGTGGTGGCAACAGCCACTTCGCTGGACTTCTCGCCACGGATCACTTCAACCAGCGGCATCATGTGCACCGGGTTGAAGAAGTGCATGCCGACAAAGTTTTCCGGACGCTTGAGGGCTTTGGCCAGCAAGGTAATGGAAATGGTCGAGGTGTTGGACGCGAGAATGGTGTCCTCTTTGACCTTGTCTTCGACTTCAGCCAGAACGGCTTGCTTGACCTTCGGGTTCTCGACAACGGCTTCGACGACCAGATCGACGTGACCGAAATCGCCGTAAGACAGCGTAGGACGAATGCCGTTGAGCACTTCAGCCATTTTCGCAGCGGTCATGCGACCTTTATCAACGCGGCCCACCAGCAGCTTGGCGGCTTCTGCCAGACCTTGCTCGATGCCGTGCTCGTTGATGTCTTTCATCAGGATCGGCGTACCTTTGGAAGCCGACTGATAAGCGATACCGCCACCCATGATGCCAGCGCCCAATACGGCGGCTTGCTTCACGTCCCTGGCGATTTCGTCGTAGGCCTTGGCCTTTTTCTTCAGTTCCTGATCGTTCAGGAACAGGCCGATCAAGCTCTGCGCGGCAGAGGTCTTGGCCAGTTTGACGAAACCGGCTGCTTCGACTTCCAGCGCCTTGTCACGACCGAAGTTCGCGGCTTTCTGGATAGTCTTGATCGCTTCAACCGGAGCAGGGTAGTTCGGGCCCGCTTGACCCGCCACGAAACCTTTGGCTGTTTCGAACGACATCATTTGTTCGATGGCGTTGAGCTTGAGCTTCTCGAGTTTCGGCTGACGCTTGGCCTTGTAGTCAAACTCGCCGGAGATGGCGCCCTTGAGCAGGTTCAGAGCCGCTTCCTGCAATTTCTCCGGGGCGACCACGGCATCGACGGCACCGACCTTCAGCGCGTCTTCAGCGCGATTTTCCTTACCGGCAGCAATCCACTCGATGGCATTGTCGGCACCGATGATGCGCGGCAAACGCACAGTACCGCCGAAGCCTGGGTAGATGCCCAGTTTGACTTCCGGCAGACCGATTTTGGCGGTGCCGGCCATGACGCGGAAATCCGCCGCCAGGCACATTTCAAGACCGCCGCCCAGTGCGATGCCATTGATTGCGGCGACAGTCGGGACGTTAAGGTCTTCGAAATCGCTGAAAATCTTGTTGGCTTCGAGGTTACCAGCAACAAGCTCTGCATCCGGCAGCTTGAAGTTGTCGACGAATTCGGTGATGTCGGCGCCGACGATGAACACGTCCTTGCCACTGCTGACGATCACACCCTTGATCGAAGCATCTGCCTTGATGGTGTCTACAGCCTGACGCAGTTCGTTCAGGGTAAGACGGTTGAACTTGTTGACGGACTCACCCTTGAGGTCGAATTTCAATTCGACGATGCCACTTTCAAGAGCCTTAACCGTGATGGCTTTACCTTCGTAAATCATCAACTGATCTCCACGATATGGAAGCTGAACAGTACACGTCGGACGCAGGCGACTGGCTCGGCAAGGACGTTTATCGTCGATGCTAACGCCAACTCACCCGGCACACCCGCCAACGCGATAGTCGGGATTCTGTAGGAGCGATCTGTAATACAAACGCTCAATTCATACGCCCGTTTGATTCGGGTATGTCACCTTCACGGAATTTCCGGCAATTGTCAATCGCCCAAAATACTGGTTGAAACGCGACTTTCCGGTCACTTCCGTACCACGAAGCCCTGCAACACGCTGATGCATGTGAGGCCATTCATAGAATCAATAGTTAGAAAAGTCGCCCTAATGTCCGGCAGCTTGTGTTTAACAAGCTACGCTGGGCGGGACCCTGAAGAGAAAAATTTGAACGCTTTGGACGAATGTCCAGCGTAAGATCAGCCTTACCGAATTACCGGCCTGCCTGGCCAACCTCAGCCCGATGATGATGTCGGGCTTTTTATTGCCTGCCTGTCGGACAATGACGCACGACTGTGTAGGGGCAACTCCTACGGGGGATCGGGTTCAGGCGAGTGCTTTAAGGGTGGCGTCGATTTGTTGCAAAACAGATGCCTCGCCCTTCTCGCCCCAATACAAGGCAATCATTTGCTTGTCCGCCTCGACCTTGTAGACATTGGCAGGCAATTTTTCGAAATGATTCAGCAGCATCCCATCCTCACAGACCTCCTGCCACTGATTGACCCACACGCCCGGCGCCTTCTGCCAGTAACTCCAGCACGCCGGTCGCGTGCCACGGCGCGGCCGATGGTATTGCGCGCAAGGGCTCGGCGGCTCCTGGCTCAACCAGTGCGGCCATTCCTGGGGCGCCAGTTGCATGGCCAGGCCTATGCGCCGCGCCTCCATGCGCAGGGCCATGCGCCCGCTCTGAGCACGAGACGGTCGCAACCAGACCAGTGGGCTCAAGACCACCAGCAGGATTGACACCACTATCCAGACCGTCATATCTGTACTCCCGATTCTTGATGAGCCCATTGAGTCACTTTGAAACCAATGCGCTTGAAACCAGCCATACTTACCAATATTGCAATCCCCAGGAGGAGCACCTCATGCCCTACCACCACATTCTGGTCGCTGTAGACCTAACCGAAGAGTGCGATCCTGTCATCCACCGAGCTCGCGAACTCTCGGTGAGCAATGGCGCAAAGCTGTCCCTGGTGCATATCGTCGAACCGATGGCCATGGCCTTTGGCGGCGACGTACCGATGGACCTTTCCCAGTTGCAACAACAACAGTTCGATCAGGCCAAAGAGCGCCTTGAGCGATTGATCGTGAAATACCCGGAACTCTCCAAGGAATACAGCCACTTGACCTACGGCCAGCCGCGCCAGGAGATTCACCACCTCGCCAAGGAGCAAACATGCGACCTGATCGTGGTGGGCAGCCATGGCCGACACGGTCTGGCGCTGTTGCTTGGTTCCACCGCCAATGACGTACTGCACGGCGCGCCTTGCGATGTGCTTGCGGTGCGTCTGATCAAAAGCTGATAACACGGAACAATGTGGGAGCGGGCTTGCTCGCGAAGGCGTTTTAACATTCAGCATCTTTGGTGACTGTCAGACCGCTTTCGCGAGCAAGCCCGCTCCCACAGTGAATCCATGTCGGCCAGTAGATCGCATTCCATACGAAAAGCCCGGCGTTCATCACTGAACGCCGGGCTTTTTATAGCCGGATCAATCAGGCATCCAGCTCGGCCCAGCGCTCGACCATCACGTCGAGTTCAGCCTGCAACTGCTCCAGCTGAGCGATTACCGCAGCCGTTTCGACAGCAGGACGCTGATAGAAACCGGCATCCGCCATCTGCGCTTCAACTACTGCGATCTGCTGCTCCATGGCTTCGATCTGACCCGGTAAGGCTTCCAGCTCACGCTGCAACTTGTAGCTGAGCTTCTTCTTTGCCACCGGCGCCTCTGCTACCGCAGCGACTGGCACGGGTTCAGCAGTGACGACAGCCGAGTTCAGGTCGGCCTTGCCGGACTTGCTCTCGGTTACACC
This sequence comes from Pseudomonas sp. PGPR40, assembly GCF_022014505.1. Classification (NCBI taxonomy): domain Bacteria; kingdom Pseudomonadati; phylum Pseudomonadota; class Gammaproteobacteria; order Pseudomonadales; family Pseudomonadaceae; genus Pseudomonas; species Pseudomonas sp. PGPR40. The sequence continues at coordinate 74,267 of NZ_JAKLSP010000032.1, forward strand.
CAACAGGCGCGGCGAGCCGCCCTGACGCAGCCAGTCCTGATAACCGCCGACGTATTCGCGAACCTTGCCTTCGCCTTCGAAGACCAGGGTGCTGGTGACCACGTTGTCGAGGAATGCCCGATCGTGGCTGACCATCAGCACAGTACCGTTGAAGGTCAGCAAGACCTCTTCCAGCAGTTCGAGGGTTTCCACGTCGAGGTCGTTGGTCGGTTCGTCGAGTACCAGCAGGTTAGCCGGTTTGCTGAACAGTTTGGCCAGCAACAGACGGGCACGCTCACCACCGGACAGCGCCTTGACCGGCGTGCGGGCACGCTGCGGGCTGAACAGGAAGTCGCCGAGGTAGCTCAGCACATGGCGGCTCTGACCATCGATATCGATGAAGTCGCGACCTTCGGCCACGTTGTCGATCACGGTCTTTTCCAGATCCAGCTGATGGCGCAACTGGTCGAAGTAGGCCACGTCGATGCGCGTCCCCTCTTCCACTGTGCCGCTGGTCGGTTGCAGACCGCTGAGCATCAGCTTCAGCAGCGTGGTTTTGCCGGTACCGTTGGCACCGAGCAGACCGATACGGTCGCCGCGCTGCAGGACCATCGAAAAATCCTTGATCAGGAACGGACCGCCCGGGTGAGCGAAACTCACGTTCTCGAGGACCATGACCTGTTTACCGGACTTGTCGGCAGTATCCAGCTGAATGTTGGCCTTGCCAGTGCGCTCACGACGCTCGCTACGCTCGACGCGCAAGGCTTTCAGGGCACGGACGCGGCCTTCGTTACGGGTGCGACGAGCCTTGATGCCCTGGCGGATCCAGACTTCTTCCTGGGCCAGTTTCTTGTCGAACAGCGCGTTGGCGGTTTCTTCAGCCGCCAGCGTCGCCTCTTTGTGCACGAGGAAACTCGCGTAATCGCCGTTCCAGTCGATCAGGCCACCGCGATCCAGTTCCAGGATGCGGGTCGCGAGGTTCTGCAGGAATGAACGGTCGTGCGTGATGAACAGCACGGCGCCCTGGAAATCCTTCAGCGCTTCTTCGAGCCAGGCAATGGCGCCGATGTCCAGGTGGTTGGTCGGTTCGTCGAGCAGCAGCAGATCCGGTTCGGAAACCAGGGCCTGGGCCAGCAGGACGCGGCGACGCCAGCCGCCGGACAATTCGGCGAGGGTCTTGTCGGCCGGCAGTTGCAAGCGGCTCAAGGTGCTGTCGACCAGTTGCTGCAAACGCCAGCCGTCGCGGGCTTCGAGGTCGTGCTGAACGTGCATCAGCTTGTCCAGATCGGCATCGGTGACGATGTTCTGGCTCAGGTGGTGGTATTGCGCGAGCAGCTCACCAACACCGTCCAGGCCTTCGGCAACCACATCGAACACGGTCCGCTCGTCGGCTACCGGCAATTCTTGCGGCAATTCGCCAATTTTTAGGCCAGGTGCGCGCCAAACAGAGCCGTCATCGGGCTTCTGGTCGCCCTTGACGAGCTTCATCATGCTGGACTTGCCAGTGCCATTGCGGCCGATGATGCACACCCGCTCACCACGGGCGATCTGCCAGGACACCTTGTCCAACAACGGCATAGCGCCGAAAGCAAGGGACACATCGCTGAATTTGAGCAGGGTCATGAGCTTCTCCAAAAACCGGGCGCGCATTCTACCTGACTTGAGGCTGCAGAAGGCCGGCAATTTCAATGTCGAAGCACTCTGCACAACAATTGTTGCGAACTTGTGCCGACCGCTCGGCAAAGCTTTCGCCCCTTGCTGGCAAAAGGCTAAGCTACAGACAATTCAGTGCCGCGCTTGCTGGCACTTGTCATGATTTCTCTGCCCGGACGTCTCATGCGCAGTCGCCTTTTCAATCTTTTTTCATGTTTGCTTCTTACAGCCGCTGTCGCTCAATCCGCCCAGGCGGTGGACCTGTCCACCCAACGCCAGTATTACGATGAAGCCAAGCGCGCCTTGGCCAAAGGCGATACCGGCCCTTATTTCCGTTACCGCCAGGCTCTGAGCGATTATCCGCTGGAGCCCTATCTGGCTTATGACGAATTGACCGCGCGCCTGAAAACCGCGAGCAATGCCGAAATCGAAAAATTCCTCGCCGAACACGGTGACCTGCCGCAAGCCAACTGGATGAAGTTGCGCTGGCTGCGCTGGCTGAGCGAACGCGGCGATTGGGCAACCTTCGTCAAATATTATGACCCCAAACTCAATTTCACCGAACTCGACTGCCTGAACGCGCAGTATCAGATCAGTCATAACCGCAAGGCCGAAGGCTACGCCAACGCCAATAAACTCTGGCTGACCGGCAAAACCCAACCCGACGCGTGCGATGGTGTGTTCGGCATGTGGGCCGCCGAGGGTCAACTGACCGAACAGAAACGCTGGGAACGCACCAAACTCGCCGCCCAGGCGCGCAACTATCCGCTGGCCAACAGCCTGATCAATAGCCTGACGACCCTCGCCCCGCGCGGTCGTCTGCTGGTGGATGTGGCGCAAAAACCCGAGTTGCTCAATCAGCCGTCGCGTTTCATCCCGGCCGATGAACCGATGTCCGACATCGTCAGCCTCGGCCTGCGCCGTCTGGCCCGTCAGGATCCGGACAAGGCCATGGCCCTGCTCGACGGTTACGCCAACAGCATGCACTTCTCCCGTGACGAAAAAGTCGCGATTGCCCGGGAAATCGGGCTGACCCTCGCCAAACGTTTCGACAGCCGCGCGCTGGACGTGATGACCAAATACGACCCGGAGCTGCGGGACAACACCGTTTCCGAATGGCGCTTGCGCCTGCTGTTGCGCCTGGCCCGTTGGGACGATGCCTATCAGTTGACCCGTCGCCTGCCCCAGGACCTGGCCACCACCAACCGCTGGCGTTACTGGCAGGCTCGCAGCCTGGAGCTGGCGCAGCCGCAAAATCCGGAAGCGCAGACGCTTTACAAGGGGCTGGCTCGCGAGCGCGACTTCTACGGTTTCCTGGCGGCCGACCGCTCGCAATCCCCTTATTCGCTGAATAACAAACCACTGGTGCTCAGTCAGGCGCTGATCAACAAGGTGCGCAACACCCCCGGCATACGACGCGCCCTGGAATTCCATGCGCGCGGGCAAATCGTCGACGGTCGTCGCGAGTGGTACCACGTCAGCCGGCACTTCAACCGTGATGAAATGGTCGCCCAGGCGAAACTGGCTTACGACCTGAAATGGTATTTCCCGGCGATCCGTACCATCAGTCAGGCGAAGTACTGGGACGACCTGGATATCCGCTTCCCGATGGCCCACCGCGAAACCCTGGTGCGCGAAGCCAAGGTCCGTGGCCTGCACTCGAGTTGGGTCTTCGCCATCACCCGGCAGGAAAGCGCCTTCATGGCCGACGCACGCTCCGGCGTCGGCGCCAGCGGCCTGATGCAACTGATGCCCGGCACCGCCAAGGAAACCGCGCGCAAGTTCAGCATACCTCTCGCTTCGCCGCAGCAAGTGTTCGACCCGGACAAAAACATCCAGCTCGGTGCCGCCTACCTGAGCCAGGTCCACAGCCAATTCAACGGCAACCGCGTCCTCGCCTCTGCCGCCTACAACGCCGGCCCCGGCCGCGTGCGTCAATGGCTGCGTGGCGCCGATCACCTGAGCTTCGATGTGTGGGTGGAAAGCATCCCGTTCGACGAAACCCGTCAGTACGTGCAAAACGTATTGTCGTACTCGGTGATCTACGGCCAGAAGCTCAACTCACCGCAGCCGTTGGTGGATTGGCATGAGCGGTATTTTGACGATCAGTGATCTGTAGGCGCTGCCGCAGGCTGCGATCTTCTCCGCAAACTGTAAAAAATGCCCGCCTCTTTCGAGGCGGGCATTTTTGTTTGCAGCTCAAAGCAAGATCAAAAGATCTACACAGATCTTGACCGTGCCGCGGTCTGCTTGCCAAGTCCGGTCAAGCGATAGCTTTGAGCCGGACTATTCGGCGACTCGGGGTTTGTCATTTCAATCAAATCGGCGGCTAATGCCGGTTTGAGATAGTTAGCACGAAACGTTGCCTTGTGAGCCAATCCGACCTCTGTCATCAACTCACTGATCTTCAGCGGACCGCTTCCATCGAGAGCCCAAAGCAATCTCGCTACTTGGTCGGTTACTGGGGCGGTTACTGGGTCGGTTACTGGCTCGCTCCTGGCGGCCTCCTGAAGTGCAAGGCTCAGCGCTTGCAGCATGAACTCGACAAAAGGAGCTGATTCGGCCAATTGGTCGGCTGCCGATAATGCGGCGTAATAATCGTCCTGCTGCTCTCGAATGACCGCTTCGACCGGCAGATAAGCCAGCACCGGCCGCCATTGACTGAGTATCAAGGTCTGCCAAAGGCGGCCCATACGCCCATTACCGTCGGCGAAAGGATGGATGAACTCAAACTTGTAGTGAAAAACACAGCTAGTGATCAACGGATGCCAGTCCGAAGCTGCAAGCCATTCCAGCAAATCATCCATCAACTGCCCAACGCGACTCGGTGGCGGCGCCATATGAACCAATTTCTCGCCACGGTAGATACCCACCCCGGCTCGACGAAGCTGCCCACAGTCGTCAATCAATCCCCGCATCAGCAACTCATGCGCCTGGAGCAGGTCGGACCGGCTGCTCGGCTGCCACTGCGGCATGGATTCATAGGCTGTAAAGGCGTTACGTACTTCCTGGATTTCTCGGGGCAGACCAAGCACTCGCTGCCCTGCCAGAACGGCTGTCACCTGTTCAATGCTCAGGGTGTTGTTCTCAATCGCCAAAGAAGCCTGAATAGTACGAATTCGATTACTACGGCGCAGTTGAGGCGTTTGCCGCCGATCATCCATCGCCGAAAGCTGACCAATCTGCTCACTGATCTCAGCGATCAACGCCAATATTCTTGTGTTCAGGGTCAACGGTGGTTGATAACGGCTCATATCCTCATCCAGGCTCGCAAGTGAGGCCGACATAATGCCCGAACGTGGCCACATTTATTTAAACCTCGTGGCCGTTTTCGATCTTTGATGGAATCAAAAAGATCGTCCAAACCGGCAACTCCTACACTCGCAGATCGGCTTCGGCTTTGCCGTCATTGAACTGCAACGCCGCCAGCCGTGCATACAAAGCATTACTCGCAATCAGCTCCTGATGCGTCCCCACCGCCACCAGTTTCCCTTGGTCCATCACTGCGATTCTGTCGGCGTTTTTCACTGTGGCCAATCGGTGGGCGATGACCAGCGTAGTGCGATTTTTCATCAGGCTGGGCAGGGCTTGCTGGATCAGGTGTTCGCTCTGGGCGTCGAGGGCGCTGGTGGCTTCGTCCAGTAGCAGGATCGGTGCATCTACCAGCAGCGCTCGGGCGATGGCCAGGCGCTGGCGTTGCCCGCCGGACAAACCGAGACCCGCGTCGCCGAGGTGAGTCTGGTAGCCGTTGGGCATTTGCTCGATGAAGTCGTGGGCGTAGGCGATTTTCGCTGCTTCCTGGACTTGGGCCAATGTTGCCGTCGGGTGGCCGTAGCGAATGTTCTCTTCGATACTGCCGTAGAACAGCGCCGGGGTTTGTGAGACGAGGGCGAAACAGCGGCGCAGGTCCAGTGGGTCGAGTTGAGTCAGCGGCACACCGTCCAACAGGATGCGTCCTTGGGCGGGGTCGTAAAACCGCAGCAGCAGGTCATACACCGTTGACTTACCTGCACCGGACGGCCCGACCAATGCCAGGGTTTCGCCAGCGTTAATCGTCAGATTCAACCCATCGACGGCATAACTTTGCGGACGCGACGGGTAGGAAAAGCGCACATCTTGCAGCACCAGATCGCCCTTCACCCGCTCAGGCAAAGTCACCAGGCCCTGGGTTGGTGGCTGGATGATGTTTTCCGAACGCAACAACTCGGCAATCCGTTCCGCCGCCCCCGCCGCTCGCTGCAGTTCGCCGATCACTTCACTCAACGTGCCGAAGGCACCACCGACGATCAGGCTGTAAAAGACAAACGCTGCCAATTCACCCGCTGAAATCCGCCCGGCGATGACATCCATGCCACCGACCCAGAGCATCACCCCGACCGCGCCCAACACCAGCAGGATCACCAGGGTAATCAACCAGGCGCGCTGGAAGATGCGCTTGCGGGCGGTGTTGAAAGCCTCTTCCACGGTCGTGGCAAAACGCTGCTCGTCCTGAACCTGATGGTTGTAGGCCTGCACGGTTTTGATCTGACTCAGGGTTTCGGAGACATAGCTGCCGATATCGGCAATTCGGTCCTGACTCAGACGCGACAGGGTGCGCACCCGGCGACCAAAAATCAGGATCGGCGCGACCACCAGCGGCAACGCGACCACCACGATGCTGGTGAGTTTGGGGTTAGTGATAAACAGCAAGACAATCCCGCCGATCACCATCAACCCATTACGCAGGAACAATGACAGCGAAGAGCCGATTACCGATTGCAACAGCGTGGTGTCGGCGGTCAGCCGCGACTGGATCTCGGAGCTGCGGTTGTCTTCATAAAACCCCGGATGCAGGTAGACCAGATGGTTGAACACCCGACGGCGGATGTCCGCGACAACACGCTCGCCGATCCACGACACCAGGTAAAAACGTGCAAAGGTGCCGATCGCCAGGCCGACCACCAGCAGCATGAACACGCCGATGGATCGGTTGAGCAAATGCGGCGACTGGGTCATGAAACCCTGATCCACCAGCAGGCGAATCCCCTGCCCCATGGACAGGGTGATGCCAGCAGTGACGATCAACGCCAGCAAGGCGCCCAAGGCTGGCCAGCGATAAGGCGCGAGGAAACGGCTGGCCAGACGAATGGCGCGGCGGTGACGAGAAGAGAGCATGAAGATCATCCGATGGCGTAACCAATGGGCTTTGACTCGACCAAGCCTACACCGGTCAATGGGATGAACGCTGCAAATCATAATGAGTCAGGTTAATTATGACCGCCAAGACTAGTGGCTAGAGATTATTGGTCTAAAGTCCGGGTGGAAACGTCAGGGTATTTCTGATGGACTGAAGGTGCCGACCTGAAGATCGCAGGAGTTGTCACAGCCCGGTCACCTGGCGGTTCTACAGTAAGCACACAACCTGAAGAGGAGACAGGCCATGTCCTTGCAAAACAGCAGCGATGACAAGATTCCAGTGATCCGCACGCAGCCAGACCAGTCTCTCGGTTGCTCGATTATTGATAAGGATGGGCACGAAGTACCGATCACTGAAAACATGATCCAGGACGCTTGCCGCGAACTGGAGAAGCGATTGGTCAAGCCTGCCGAACAAGAGTGATATAGCCACCGTCTTCTTGACCCGGCTCTTTTAGCCGGGTTTTTTATGGGTGCTTATCGAAGAATTGCGGTGCCGCCATTCGCGAGCAAGCCCGCTCCCACATTTGACCTCTGTTGTACACAACACCTGTGTTTGCTGAAGATCACAGATGTGGGAGCGGGCTTGCTCGCGAAAGGGCCAACTCGGTTTCTTATAGTATCGCAGCCCCCAACGCCGCCACGATCTGCTGCAACGCCAGCGAATCCCCCTCGATCCGCACCTGCAACCCATCGATCTCACGCCGCAGCGGGTAATGCTTGCGCAGCGCATCGAACGCCGCACGCTGCTCGCTCACATGACCTACAAGGCTGCGACGGAAATCCGCATCGTCACGGCGCGGGTCATATACGCCACGGCACAACATCGCCAGCGCCCAGGCCGGATCGCAATTGGCGTTCAACGTCACTGCCGACAACCACGGAGCTGGCAGCAGATCGCTCAGGCTGACCTGCGCCGGTTGCCCAAGGAACTCACACAGTGCCTGATAGATCTGCGCCGTCCCGCGCTGCCTGCCGTCAAGGCTGTAACCGGCAATGTGCGGCGTTGCCAGCACACACAATTCGGCCAATGCCACATCGACCTCAGGCTCACCCTCCCAGACATCCAGCACCGCTTGCAGATCTTCACGTTGCAACAGCACCTGGCGCAGAGCGGCGTTATCGATCACCGGGCCACGACTGGCGTTGATCAGCCAGGCGCCCGGCTTAAGTTGGTTCAAACGGTTTTTATCGAACAGATGCCACGTCGACTGAGGGCCTTGCTTGTTCAGCGGAGTGTGCAGGCTGATGACGTCGCATTGCTCGATGACCTGCTCGAGTCTGACGTAATCGCCCCCTTCAGCGGCCTGCCGTGGCGGATCGCAGACCAGCACGTTCCAGCCCAGACCTTGCAAAACCTTGACCAGCCGCCCGCCCACTTCACCGGCGCCGACCACACCGTAGGTGCGTTGAGTCAGGTCGGCACCTTCGATTTCGGCCAGGGTCAGCAGGCTGCCCAGCACGTAATCGACCACGCCCCGGGCATTGCAACCTGGGGCGCTGGACCAGGTGATGCCAGCCTGTTGAATGTAATCCAGATCCAGGTGATCGGTGCCGATGGTGCACGTGCCGACAAAGCGCACCTTGCTGCCTTCGAGCAATGCTCGATTGACGTTGGTCACCGAGCGCACCAACAGCACATCGGCCTGTTCGACAGTGGCGCGGTCGATGGCACGGCCCGGCACTCGGCGAATTTCACCGAAGCCTTCGAAGAAGGCATCGAGCAGGGGGATATTTTCGTCGGCAACAATCAGCATGGCAGGCTCCTTTGGCGGACCGGCAGTGTAGGCGGAGATGACCGTGGTGGGCCAGCAGGCATTGCGCACCTGGAATCTGTAGGAGCGAGCTTGCTCGCGAAGACGGCGGCACAATCAATGTTGAGGCTGCCTGACATACTGCTTTCGCGAGCAAGCTCGCTCCTACAGGAGGCTCAAGCAACCGATTACAAATCCCTAACACAGGACTTTTCCTGACCACTGCGTCAAGGCGTAGAATGCGCCGCCTTGCGCATCAAAATTCTTTGGACGTTCCGCCTTGAATTCCGTGACTGACCGCCCCGCCGCTATTTCCCTCAACCGCCCGGCCCGGGTTCGCCTGGAGCTGAAAAACCTGCTCGGCCTGGCGTTGCCGATCATGATCGCGCAACTGGCGACCACCGCCATGGGCTTCGTCGATGCGGTGATGGCCGGTCGTGTCGGGCCTCGGGATCTGGCGGCCGTCGCGCTGGGCAACTCGATCTGGGTACCGGTGTTTCTGCTGATGACCGGCACCCTGCTGGCCACCACCCCGAAAGTCGCCCAGCGCTTCGGCGCCGGCACGCACAGCGAGATTGGCCCGATCGTGCGTCAGGCCTTATGGCTGGCACTGGTGGTGGGCTTGATGGCGACCGGCATGCTGTTCAGCGCCGAACCAATCCTGCACATCATGAAGGTCGACCCCGAACTGATCGGCCCGTGCATGCAGTATCTGCACGGCATCGCCAGCGGCCTGCCCGCCGTCGCGTTCTATCATGTGTTGCGCTGTTTCAGTGATGGTCTGGGACGGACGCGGCCGGCGATGGTGCTTGGCCTGTGCGGGTTGGCACTGAACATTCCGCTCAATTACATCTTCATCTATGGCCACTTTGGCGTACCGGCCATGGGCGGTGTCGGCTGCGGCTGGGCCACGGCGATCGTGATGTGGGTGATGGCGTTGGGCATGGCCGGCTGGGAGCGCTGGGCGCCGGCCTATCAGTCGAGTGAGTTGTTCAGCCGTTTTGACTGGCCACAGTGGGCGGTGATCAAGCGCTTGCTGGGCATCGGCCTGCCGATCGGCATCGCGGTGTTCGCCGAGTCGAGTATCTTCGCGGTCATCGCCCTGCTGATCGGCAGCCTCGGCGCCACCGTGGTCGCGGGACACCAGATTGCCCTGAACTTCAGCTCGCTGGTGTTCATGATCCCCTACTCCCTCGGCATGGCCGTGACTGTGCGGGTCGGCCAGGCACTCGGCCGCGAGGAACCACGCGAAGCACGCTTCGCCGCCGGGGTCGGCATGGGCACTGCGCTGGCTTACGCCTGCTTGTCGGCGAGCATGATGTTGTGGCTGCGTGAACCCATCGCCGCGATTTACACCGCTGATCCGACGGTGATTCAGGTGGCCGCGATGCTGATTGTGTACTCGGCGCTGTTCCAGTTTTCCGATGCGATCCAGGTGACAGCGGCCGGCGCATTGCGTGGCTATCAGGACACACGGGTGACGATGATCCTGACGCTGTTCGCTTATTGGGGGATTGGTTTGCCGGTGGGCTACGCCCTGGGCCTGACCGACTGGTTCGGCACGCCGAGCGGTCCGAGTGGGCTATGGCAGGGCTTGATCGTCGGCTTGAGTTGCGCGGCGCTGATGCTGTCAATCCGCCTGACACGCAGTGCACGCAAGCGGATCCGCATCAGTCGTTCGGCGGGTTCGTAGGAACCAGGCTTGCGGCAATGCCTGTCAGTTAAGCTGCGAGACCCTGTAGGAGCGAGCTTGCTCGCGAAGACGGCAGTACAGTCAACATTGATGTCGCCTGACCTACCGCTTTCGCGAGCAAGCTCGCTCCTACAGGAGTTTCGCTTAACTGACTGGCATTGAGGCTTGCCGGCGAAGGCGCTCTCAAGGACGCCTTCGCCGGCAAGTCGGATCGCTATGCAGGCCCTTTTTTTGTGCCTAATCAAGCGAGTTTCTTGCGGATCCAGTAGAGGTAGGTACCTGCCTCTTCATGCTGCGCGACCAGTTCGTGGTCGAGGAATACGCAAAACTTCGGAATGTCGCGACGGGTCGACGGGTCGGTGGCGATCACCTTCAGCAGGCCGCCGGGCACCAGGTCACGGATGTGCTGGTGCAGCATCATCACCGGTTCCGGGCAATTGAGGCCGGTGGCGTCGAGGGTGCCGTCTACCGGCGTATCGATCATTTCACTCATGATTCACTCCTGAAACTTACCGGCATTGTCGCGCATTGCCGGGTGTCTAGTCACTGACAGCTGATCGTTCCCACGCTCTGCATGGGAATGCATCCCGTGACGCTCTGCGTCACATCCAAAGGCGGAACGCGGAGCGTCCCCGGCGGCGTTCCCACGCAGAGCGTGGGAACGATCGGTACACAAAGTCAGCGGGACTTGGGTTTCTTCACGTCCAATCGGCGCAGATGGCAGGTCACTTCTTCACGGTCGTGATACAGCTGCTTGCAGCCGATCTCGACTCGAATGCCCCGCGCCTTGAACCCGTCGGCAATACGTTCCAGCAAGCGCTTCACTTCGGCATAACGCTGCTTCATCGGCAGCTTGAGGTTGACCACCGCTTCGCGGCAATGTCCCTCGCCAATCCATTCTTCCAGCATCGCCGCGTTGCGCGCCGGTTTCTCGACAATGTCGCAGACCATCCAGTCCACCGGTTGCTTGGGCTTGAAGGTGAAACCATCAGCCATCAAGTGCTGCACCAAACCGGTGTCCATCAGGCTTTCGGCCATCGGGCCATTGTCGATGGCGGTCACCAGCATGCCGCGATTGACCAGTTGCCAAGTCCAGCCGCCAGGTGCAGCCCCGAGGTCGACGCCAGTCATGTCGCTGTGCAAACGCTCATCCCACTGGTCGCGGGGGATGAAATGGTGCCAGGCTTCTTCCAGCTTGAGGGTCGAACGGCTCGGTGCTTCACGCGGAAACTTCAAGCGTGGAATGCCCATCGGCCACATCGCCGAATTGTTCGATTCGGCCAGGCCCATGAACACTTCGCGACCGCTCTTGAAGGTCAGCAGCAACCGCGGCTTGTGGGCGTCTTCCACCAGTTTGCCGGCCGCCATCAGCGCCTTGCGCAAGTGGACTTCGAACTTCTTGCAGAAATTCGACAGCTCTTTGCCATCGTTGGTGTCGACCATTTCCAGCCACAGGCTGCCGCACACCGGGAAGTCCGCCATGTGCGCGAGGATCACGCTGATGCGATCGGTTTCCGGCAGATCAATAAAGATCCCACGGGCCCACTGACGCGGGAAGATCAGGTCGGCGAAACGCTGACCACGCATCAGGCGCTCGGCGCCGTCTTCTTCGGTGCAGATAAATTCGGCGCAGGCGCTGGCGGTTTTGGCCTTGGCATAACCGGCCACGTTCAGCCGCGCGGCATGTTCGGAAATCTCGGAACAGACTTCGCCTTCGAAGCCCGGCCGGCAATGCATAAAGAGGGTGTTCATTTTTACTCCTGGGCAGTTGGCGAAGAATTCAGCCACTGCGCGATGCCCAGACTTGCGTTGAAGCAAAGCCTGTCACGAAAACCGGCGCATGATAGCCGAGTTCGGAACCTTGGACTTGTCCATAGAGTCCAGTAATTAGCCTTAAGCCATAAAGAGGACTAGGTTTAAACCTCTGTCTGTCCCGTCAGTTCGTAGCCGTGCGGACCTAAAGGAGTCATTTCAATGCCGTCCCTCGATAGCCTGAAAACCCTCAAAACCTTACAAGTCGACGACAAGACCTATCACTATTTCAGCCTGCCCGATGCCGCCAAAAGCCTGGGCGATCTCGACAAGCTGCCGATGTCGCTGAAAGTACTGCTGGAAAACCTGCTGCGCTGGGAGGACGAGAAAACCGTTACCGGCGCCGACCTCAAGGCGATTGCCGCCTGGCTCAAGGAGCGTCGCTCCGATCGCGAAATCCAGTACCGGCCCGCGCGGGTATTAATGCAGGACTTTACCGGCGTCCCCGCCGTGGTCGACTTGGCCGCCATGCGCGCCGCCATGGCCAAGGCCGGTGGCGACCCGCAGCGAATCAATCCGCTGTCGCCGGTGGACCTGGTGATCGACCACTCGGTGATGGTCGACAAGTACGCCAGTTCAAGCGCCTTCGAACAGAACGTCGACATCGAAATGCAGCGCAACCACGAGCGTTACGCCTTCCTGCGCTGGGGTCAGAGTGCCTTCGACAATTTCTGCGTGGTGCCACCGGGCACCGGCATCTGCCACCAGGTCAACCTTGAATACCTGGGCCGTACAGTCTGGACCAAGGACGAGGACGGTCGCACCTATGCCTTCCCGGACACTTTGGTCGGCACCGACTCCCACACCACCATGATCAACGGCCTCGGCGTACTCGGCTGGGGCGTGGGCGGGATCGAAGCGGAAGCAGCAATGCTCGGCCAACCGGTGTCGATGCTGATTCCGGAGGTGATCGGCTTCAAACTCACCGGCAAGCTCAGGGAAGGCATCACCGCCACCGATCTGGTGCTGACGGTGACCCAGATGCTGCGCAAAAAAGGCGTGGTCGGCAAATTCGTCGAGTTCTACGGCGACGGCCTCGCCGACCTGCCGCTGGCCGACCGCGCGACCATCGCCAACATGGCCCCGGAATACGGCGCCACCTGCGGATTCTTCCCGGTGGACGATGTGACACTGGAGTACTTGCGCCTGTCCGGCCGCACGCCAGAAACCGTAAAACTGGTGGAGGCCTACAGCAAGACCCAGGGCCTGTGGCGCCTGCCCGGCAAGGAGCCGCTTTTCACCGACAGCCTGGCCCTGGACATGGGCAGCGTCGAAGCCAGCCTCGCCGGGCCGAAACGCCCACAGGACCGCGTCTCGCTGCCGAATGTCGCGCAAGCGTTCACTGACTTTCTCGGCCTGCAATTCAAACCCTCCAGCAAGGAAGAAGGTCGCCTCGAAAGCGAGGGTGGCGGTGGCGTCGCGGTAGGCAACGCTGATCTGATCGGCGAAACGGACTACGACCACGAAGGCCGTACTTATCGGCTCAAAGACGGCGCGGTGGTGATTGCCGCGATCACTTCCTGCACCAACACGTCCAACCCCAGCGTGATGATGGCAGCCGGGCTGGTGGCGAAGAAAGCCATAGAGAAAGGCCTGAAGCGCAAACCGTGGGTCAAGAGTTCGCTGGCCCCCGGCTCGAAAGTGGTCACCGACTACTATAAGGCAGCGGGCCTGACCCAATACCTGGACCAACTCGGTTTCGCCCTGGTCGGTTATGGCTGCACCACCTGCATCGGCAACTCCGGGCCATTGCCGGAGCCAATCGAAAAAGCCATCCAGAAAGCCGACCTGACCGTTGCCTCGGTGCTCTCGGGCAACCGCAACTTCGAAGGTCGCGTACACCCCTTGGTGAAAACCAACTGGCTGGCCTCCCCGCCCCTGGTCGTCGCCTATGCGCTGGCCGGCACAGTGCGCATCGACATCAGCAGCGAGCCATTGGGTCACGACAAGGACAACAACCCGGTTTATCTGCGCGACATTTGGCCGAGCACCCAGGAAATCGCCGACGCGGTGACTCAGGTAAACACCGCGATGTTCCACAAGGAGTACGCCGAAGTGTTTGCCGGCGACGCGCAGTGGCAGGCAATCGAAGTGCCGCAGGCGGCGACTTATGTCTGGAAGGATGATTCGACCTATATCCAGCATCCACCCTTCTTCGATGACATCGGCGGCCCACCGCCAATGGTCAAGGATGTCGAAGGGGCCAAGGTTCTCGCGCTGCTCGGCGACTCGGTGACCACCGACCACATCTCCCCGGCCGGCAACATCAAGACTGAAAGTCCCGCCGGCCATTACCTGCGCGAGCAAGGGGTGGAACCGCGGGACTTCAATTCCTACGGTTCCCGTCGCGGTAACCACGAAGTGATGATGCGCGGCACCTTCGCCAACATCCGGATTCGCAACGAGATGCTTGGCGGCGAAGAAGGCGGCAACACGATTTATATTCCAACCGGCGAGAAGCTGCCGATCTATGACGCAGCCATGCGTTACCAGGCATCAGGCACGCCACTGGTGGTGATTGCCGGGCAAGAATATGGCACCGGCTCGAGCCGCGACTGGGCGGCCAAGGGCACCAATCTGCTGGGAGTCAAAGCCGTCATCGCGGAAAGCTTCGAGCGGATTCACCGCTCCAACCTGGTGGGCATGGGCGTGTTGCCGTTGCAGTTCAAGCTGGATCAGAACCGCAAGAGCCTGAACCTCACCGGCAAGGAAACCGTCGATATCCTTGGCCTGACGGGTGTCGAACTGACTCCGCGGATGAACCTGACACTGGTCATCACCCGTGAAGACGGCAGCAAGGAGAAGGTCGAGGTGTTGTGCCGCATCGATACCCTCAATGAGGTGGAATACTTCAAGGCCGGCGGGATTTTGCATTATGTGTTGCGGCAGTTGATTGCCTCATAACAGCCTGCTGACAACGACACCGCCTTCGGGTGGTGTTTTTGTTTACGCGGTGTACGTCTCTATAATCGCGCCGCTTGCTGAATCGGTGTCATTCACCATTTTGTGTCCAGCCTATACCCCCCTGTAGGAGCGAGCTTGCTCGCGAAGGCGGTAGCACAGTCAACATAGATGTCGCCTGACACACCGCCTTCGCGAGCAAGCTCGCTCCTTGTATGTTGTCCCTGACTCCAACGAGAGAGGTTACGCTCAAGGAGTCATACAACAGCAAGTGCGTTTCTGGGGGAGGCCGATCGCTCCTGAAGGCAGGATTTGCT
>NZ_JAKLSP010000033.1:0-84195 GCF_022014505.1 Pseudomonas sp. PGPR40
GACCACGATCATCTTGTGCATGCAGATGAAAGGTGTGTTTTCCCAGGTCGATGGCGGCAATAGCTACTTTCATGGCAACGGTCTCCGATAGGCCCCCTGCGAAAGCTTAGTGGGCAATCGCAGGGGGCCGGGGGTAGCCATTTCATTATTTGAATGGTGTCGCCCTCTCTTGCTGACCTGTCTAGACAATCCCACCCGTCGCAACAATTGGATATAAAAGTCTATTTGTCATTTCTCCTGCTGTATCCTGCGCAGGCTTTTTCAAAAGCGCGGATCTACCAGATCTATCAACAGACTTAGCGAGGAGCGCGACATGCACGAGATCCCTAATCTCCCCTTCCCAAGCCTGCACGAAACTGAGCAGACAACCACGCAACAGGCCGGTGCCCGACAGCCCGAGACGAAAGAAGCACCTGAACGCCGCCAGGCCGACAGCGAAGACTGATACCCCGCACGACCAGACCGTGTGGAAAGCGCTAATATGCGCTTTCCACACCGCCTGAACCTTGAGCCTCCCCATGACCGATGAATTCACTCCTCCTTTTGATGAAGAGCTGCAGGCCAGCGTCCTGATCGGCACCGCCGAAAAAATGATCGATATCTGGAACCGCCTTTCACCGGAGAAACAGGCCGCCCTGCTCGCCCGCTTCGGCAGCGAAGAAAATGCCTTGGCCGCCCTGGTCACGACACAACTGATTGCCCCCGCCAAACCCTGACTCACCCCGTCCGGCAAATAGTTTTACTTTATCCACGCCTCGCGACCGCCCGCACCGCTATCATAAGCAGCCTATCTATCCTGCTTTCCCGTGGATCTTTACCCATGTCAGAAAACCAGCGCCCCATGGCGGTCACGCTGCAAGTCGTTTCCATCGTCCTGTTCACGTTCATCGGTTATCTGAATATCGGCATTCCCTTGGCCGTATTGCCGAGCTATGTCCACAGCGATCTTGGTTTCGGCGCCGTGATCGCCGGACTGGTGATCAGCGTGCAATACCTCGCCACCTTGCTCAGCCGCCCTTATGCCGGGCGCATCATCGATAACAAGGGCAGCAAACTGGCGGTGATGTATGGCCTCGCCGGTTGTGGCCTGAGCGGTGTATTCATGTTGATTTCGGCCTGGACGCAAAGCCTGCCGATGTTGAGCCTGATCAGCCTGTTGATCGGCCGACTGGTGCTCGGCAGCGCGGAAAGCCTGGTCGGTTCCGGGTCAATCGGCTGGGGCATCGGCCGGGTCGGCGCGGCGAATACCGCCAAAGTCATCTCCTGGAACGGCATCGCCAGTTACGGCGCGCTGGCAGTCGGCGCGCCGCTGGGGGTGTTGCTGGTAGGTCAATTGGGTTTGTGGAGCATGGGCGTAAGCATCGTGCTGCTGGCCGTTCTGGGCCTGGCGCTGGCCTGGCCGAAAACCGCGGCACCGATTGTCGCCGGCGAACGTCTGCCCTTCATGCATGTACTGGGACGGGTGTTTCCTCATGGCTGCGGTCTGGCCTTGGGCTCCATCGGCTTTGGCACGATCGCTACCTTCATCACGCTGTATTACGCCACTCAGCAGTGGTCCAATGCGGTGCTATGCCTGAGCCTGTTCGGCGCCAGTTTCATTGGCGCGCGACTGCTGTTTGGCAATCTGATAAACCGCCTCGGCGGCTTTCGTGTGGCGATTGCCTGCCTCTCGGTGGAAACCCTCGGGTTGTTGCTATTGTGGCTGGCGCCGGATGCCCATTGGGCACTGGCCGGCGCGGCGCTGAGCGGTTTCGGTTTCTCGCTGGTGTTCCCGGCCTTGGGCGTGGAAGCGGTCAACCTGGTGCCCGCCTCCAGCCGAGGTGCGGCAGTCGGGGCATACTCACTGTTTATCGATTTGTCGCTGGGGATTACCGGTCCGCTGGCGGGTGCGATTGCGGCTGGATTCGGGTTTGCCTCGATCTTCCTGTTTGCCGCATTGGCCGCTCTGAGTGGTTTGGCACTGAGCCTTTATTTGTACCGGCAAGCGCCGAAGTACTTTAATGAAAAGCACCTTAATGAAAAGCACCGCGAAGAACGCGACACCCGCTAGAAATCCACCTTGCCGCGTCCAGCCTTGATGCTGCCGCGTTTGGTCTTGGATTCGAGACGACGCTTCTTCGAACCGAGGGTCGGTTTGGTCGGGCGGCGTTTCTTTTCTACTTTGGTGGCGCTGAGGATCAACTCGGTCAGCCGCTCCAGCGCATCGGCGCGGTTGGCCTCCTGCGTCCGGTATTGCTGGGCCTTGATGATCAACACGCCTTCACTGGTGATGCGACTGTCGCGCAGCGCCAGCAGTCGCTCCTTGTAGAACTCGGGCAAGGACGAGGCCGGAATGTCGAAGCGCAGGTGCACGGCGCTGGAGACCTTGTTGACATTTTGCCCACCGGCGCCCTGGGCGCGAATGGCGGTCAACTCGATCTCGGCATCCGGTATATGCACGTTGTTGGAAATCACCAGCATGGAAAAAAGTCCGATATCAGGACCACCAGAATACCTTGTAGGAGCGAGGCTTGCCCGCGAAGAACGATAACGCGGTTTGCCTGATAAACCGCGGCGTCTTCTTCGCGGGCAAGCCTCGCTCCTACAGGATTTTGTATGGACCCCATAAATGACAAACCCGGCACATGGCCGGGTTCGTTGTTTCTGCACTTTGCACTTACTTGGCAGCGGAACCTGCTGCCTGTAACGCCTGCTGGGCGCTACGCTTGTTCTTGATGCCGTAGCAGACCCACATGAACGCGACCCACACCGGAATCGCGTACACCGAGATCTGGATGCCCGGGATCAGCAGCATCACACCAAGGATGAACACCACGAACGCCAGGCAAACATAGTTGCCGTACGGGTACCAAAGAGCCTTGAACAATGGCGTCTGTTGGGTCTTGTCCATGTGCTGACGGAACTTGAAGTGCGAGAAGCTGATCATCGCCCAGTTGATCACCAGGGTGGCCACCACCAACGACATCAACAGTTCCAGTGCATGTTGCGGAACCAGATAGTTCAGCAGCACCGCGACCAGGGTCACGGCAGCCGACGCCAGGATCGAACGCACCGGTACGCCACGCTTGTCGATCTTCGACAAAGCCTTCGGCGCATCGCCCTGCTCGGCCATGCCCAGCAGCATGCGGCTGTTGCAGTAGGTGCCGCTGTTGTACACCGACAGCGCCGCGGTCAGGACCACGAAGTTGAGGATGTGCGCGGCGGTGTTACTGCCGAGCATCGAGAACACTTGCACGAACGGGCTACCGCTGTAGGCATCGCCAGACGCGTTCAACGTCGTCAGCAGGCTGTCCCAAGGCGTCAGCGACAGCAGGACCACCAGCGCACCGATGTAGAAAATCAGGATCCGGTAGATCACCTGGTTGATCGCTTTCGGGATCACGGTTTTCGGCTTGTCGGCTTCAGCTGCGGTGAAACCGAGCATTTCCAGGCCGCCGAAGGAGAACATGATGATCGCCATGGCCATCACCAGACCGCTGACGCCATTCGGGAAGAAGCCGCCGTGTTCCCACAGGTTGGTCACCGAGGCTTGCGGGCCACCGTCGCCACTGACCAGCAAGTAGCTGCCCAGGGCAATCATGCCGACGATCGCCACGACCTTGATGATCGCAAACCAGAACTCGGCCTCGCCAAAGACTTTGACGTTGGCCAGGTTGATCAGGTTGATCAATACAAAGAACCCGGCTGCCGAGACCCAGGTCGGGATATCCGGCGCCCAGTAGTGGATGTATTTGCCGACCGCTGTCAGCTCGGACATGCCCACCAGAATGTACAGGATCCAGCAGTTCCAGCCCGACAGAAAGCCGGCAAAACCGCCCCAATATTTGTGGGCGAAGTGGCTGAAGGAACCGGCAACCGGCTCTTCGACGATCATTTCGCCGAGTTGGCGCATGATCATGAAAGCGATGAAGCCGCAAATGGCGTAGCCGAGGATCATCGACGGGCCGGCGGATTTGAGCACCCCGGCCGAGCCAAGGAACAACCCGGTACCGATCGCGCCACCGAGGGCGATCAGTTGAATATGGCGATTTTTCAGGCCGCGTTTCAGCTCGCCTGAATGCGAGTTTTGTCCACTCATGAAAAAGGTCTCACGCAAGGTTTGATGATGTTCAGTAGACGTTGCTGCTCAGTTGCGATTTCAAGCAGCGCCGATCAAACCCCAGCGCAGGCACCAGGAGTTCAGCGTTTTTACGACAGTCATGCGTCACCTGTTTGTTTTTATCTGTGACGAAATCGAACCCGACACGCTCGTGACGCGGCGGAGTGAACAAGGCGGCTAGCCTTGAGGTTTGCGCTGTTGCGCAGAGGGTCACAGTTAAAACGCGGCGCATTGTACACCTGTAACCCCCTGCTGCCAGACACCGCTGGATCAGCGCGTCGGTTGCCGGGATTGCCTGTGTCCGCCTCGAGGGTCTCGGGCGACTGCAAAAATTGAGTCAGACCTTTGCAGGTCATCGATAAGGGCAGCGGAGAAATCGCCCTTTGGGGAGAGATGGAGATGAGTCACGGCGTTCATTGCGCCTCCTTCTTGTTATGCACCTGCACGACAGGCATGGGGCGCATCTCACCCTTCCTGTGCTGCTGAAACAAGCGTGCCAGAGCCCTTGAAGACTACAAACCCGGCGGGTGGCGGAAGGTTTTCCTTACAGACCTTTCCCGCGCGGCATTCCACGGGGTTTAAGAGCGCTTTGCGTAAGGTTTTTTTGACAAGGCGTAACGTAAATTTTCCAAATCAGATCAAAAAGCCAACTGACTGTAAATTGACGATAGGAAGCTTCCAAGAAAATTGGCTCTCGAAAAATGGAATCTGCCCAACCCGCGTCCCGATGGCCCGGAGTTCATTCACGCGCTGCAAGGCCCTCAGCACGATTCCATTTGCCCGCAAGTACGGCGTATTAGCGTCACCGCTGGAATTGTGGATCGAGAACTCGACCATCAGCAAAATCGCCACCGATGTGCCGGGGCTGGAACATGACTTCAACAAGTACCTGGACGCCAATCCGTCCAATCGGCGAATCGAAGAGTTGGGGATCGGCACCAACGAAGGCGTGAAAGATCTGTATGCGCGCAATGCCGGGTTCGAGGAGCGCCATTGCGGTTTGCACCTTGGCCTGGGCGGTGGAGCCAAGGGTAGCCATCATCTGGACCTGATCTTCTCCAGTGGCGTGTTGGCGCTGGATGATGAGCCGGTGTTTGATGGGCGGTTTGTCTTCTAGCTGATCGTTCCCACGCTCCGCGTGGGAATGCATCAATGGACGCTCCGCGTCCGCTTTCGAGAGGTGACGCGGAGCGTCACGGGCTGCATTCCCACGCGGAGCGTGGGAACGATCAAACTAAAACCAAACCTCAAAAAAAAACGCCATCCCGAGGGATGGCGTTTTTCATCTGGTGCTTACCGATCACTCAGGTTTGCGACGACCGAAGCCTGGACGCTGGCCGGAACCGGCTGGTGCGCCGCGGCGTTTGCCTGATGGCGTGTCACGGTCGACCAGCACGATGCCTGGGCGCTTCTTCGGCGCCGGCTTGGCTGGGCGCTTGGTATCGGCCGGGCGGTCTGCCACGGGCG
The DNA here is from genome assembly GCF_022014505.1 of Pseudomonas sp. PGPR40. Lineage (NCBI taxonomy): Bacteria > Pseudomonadati > Pseudomonadota > Gammaproteobacteria > Pseudomonadales > Pseudomonadaceae > Pseudomonas > Pseudomonas sp. PGPR40. The sequence continues at coordinate 5,567 of NZ_JAKLSP010000033.1, forward strand.
TACCACGACCGGCAGGCGCGCCGCGATCGCTACGACCACCAGACGGAGCACCACGACCTTCGCCACGCTCAGTGCGACCGTTGGCCGGACGCGGCGTACGTGGGCCGCGCTCGCCATCCTGACGTGGCGCCGGCTTACGGGCCGGACGCTCGCCTTCGATCTGCGGCTCACGAGAATCACGGGCTGTGGCAGGAGCACCCGCGGCTGGACGCAGGGTCCGCACGCGCTCGGTCTTGCCCATCGGACGCGACGACTTACGCTGCATACGATCGAGCTTGTCCTTGCTCTTGGCGTTCATCTGCGGCATCGCGACCGGCGCCAGGCCGACTTCGGCACTCAGAATGTCGACTTCGTACTGGCTCATTTCGCGCCAGCGGCCCATCGGCAGGTCGGAGTTGAGGAACACCGGACCGAAACGCACGCGCTTCAGACGGCTGACCACCAGGCCTTGGGATTCCCACAGACGTCGGACTTCGCGGTTACGACCTTCCATCACCACGCAGTGGTACCAGTGGTTGAAACCTTCGCCACCCGGCGCCTGCTTGATGTCGGTGAACTTGGCCGGGCCGTCTTCGAGCACCACGCCTGCCTTCAGGCGCTCAATCATCTCGTCGTCGACTTCACCACGTACACGTACCGCGTATTCACGGTCCATTTCGTAGGAAGGATGCATCAGGCGGTTGGCCAATTCACCGTCAGTGGTGAACATCAGCAAACCGGTGGTGTTGATGTCCAGACGACCGATGTTGATCCAGCGACCTTCTTTCGGGCGCGGCATCTTGTCGAACACGGTCGGACGGCCTTCCGGGTCGACACGGGTGCAGATTTCACCGTCGGGCTTGTTGTACATGATCACACGGCGTACCGACTCGGCGGCTTCTTCGCGCTTGATCACCTTGCCATCGATGGTGATGGCGTCATGCATGTCGACACGCTGGCCTAGGGTGGCATCTTTGCCATTGACCTTGATGCGGCCGTGGCTGATCCAGGCTTCTACGTCACGGCGCGAGCCGACGCCGATACGGGCGAGGACTTTCTGCAGCTTTTCGCCTGCTGGGCCGATTTCCTGGTCGTCTTTCTGGTCGTTGATACTCATCTGGGCACCTCCCGGTGTGGTCTGTTCAGGCATGGCCTGAAGATATGAAATCTGGTCGTTTGACGAAGGGATCGCCAAAGGGTCGCGAATCATACGCTCATGGAGACGTTCGCGCATCAGAGACTAGCTGATTGATGGAGACTTACTTGATTTTCCGCCGACCGGCCTTGTGTAGGAGCCGAGCTTGCTCGCGATGACGTCGGCACATACAACACCGAGATCGTTCCCACGCTCTGCGTGGGAATGCCGCCACGGATGCTCCGCGTCCGCTGTGACGCAGAGCGTCAGGGGATGCATTACCACGCGGAGCGTGGGAACGATCAGTCAGGTTAATCGTCTTCGAATTCGCGGCGTTCTGCCTCGATCGCTTCGGCGAGGGCCCGGGCTTCGGCTTCTTCGTCGGTCAACTCGGGCTCGGGCTTGTGTTGTTCAAGGGCGGCGACAGCGGCCAAGAGTTTCTCGCGAGCCTCGGCAACGCCAAGCACATCGTCTTCCTGCTCTCCTTCGACTTCGGCTTCAGGCTCGGCCTGAGGTTCAACTTCGGTTTCAGGCTCGGGCTCTGCCAACTCCCCTTCGCTCTCGCTCACCGCCCCATCCCGCAACAAATCATCGAAATCGGTCTTGAGCCCCTCTTCCATGGTGTCCAGTTCCAGCAACAACGTATGGAAACTGGTTTCTTCCTTGGGCTCCTCAGGTTCGGCGCTGGCATCGGCCAGTTCCTGCAAGCCTTGCGGCACCGGCGCGTCGTCGAATTCGAGGACAGGATCAAGCTCCAGCTCACGCAGTGCGGCAAGCGGCGGCAGGTCGTCGAGGTTCTTCAGGTTGAAGTGATCGAGAAACGCCTTGGTGGTGGCGAACATTGCCGGTTTGCCAGGCACGTCGCGGTAACCGACGATGCGGATCCACTCACGTTCCAGCAGGGTTTTCACGATGTGGCTGTTGACCGCTACGCCGCGCACGTCTTCGATCTCGCCCCGGGTGATTGGCTGACGATAGGCGATCAGCGCCATGGTTTCGAGCATGGCCCGCGAGTAACGCTGCGGCCGCTCTTCCCACAAACGTCCTACCCACGGCGCGAACTTTTCGCGGATCTGCAGGCGATATCCGGAGGCCACTTCCTTCAACTCGAAAGCACGGCCATCGCAGGACTTGGCCAGAATCGTCAGCGCTTTCTTGAAAACCGGTGGCTCGGGCCGCTCGCCTTCTTCGAAGAGTTCGAACAGGCGTTCAAGCGATTGCGGTTTTCCCGAGGCCAACAGAAAGGCTTCAAGCAGTGGCGCCAGCTCGCGGGGTTCAGTCAGGTTCATGATTCAACTCGTTATTCGGCTCGGGCCCGGACATGGATCGCCGCGAACGGCTCATTCTGCACCAGCTCGACCAAGGATTCCTTGACCAGTTCGAGGATCGCCATAAAGGTCACCACCACCCCAAGGCGCCCTTCTTCAGCGGTGAACAACTCGACAAACGGCACAAAACCACCGCCCTTGAGCCGTTCCAGCACATCGCTCATGCGCTCGCGGGTGGACAGCGCTTCACGGCTGACCTGATGGCTTTCGAACATGTCGCCACGCCGCAGGACTTCGGCCATGGACATCAGCAACTCTGCCAGTCTCACATCCGGCAACAGTTTGCGCGCCCGGGCTTCCGGAGCATCGAGCTTGGGCACCACCACGTCGCGGCCGACGCGGCTCAGACCATCGATGCCTTCGGCGGCAGCCTTGAAGCGTTCGTACTCCTGCAAGCGGCGGATCAGTTCGGCGCGGGGATCGTCTTCTTCGTTTTCGATCGTTTCAGCCCGCGGCAGCAACATCCGCGACTTGATCTCGGCGAGCATCGCGGCCATCACCAAGTACTCGGCGGCCAGCTCCAGGCGCACCGACTGCATCAACTCGACATAGCCCATGTACTGCCGGGTAATTTCCGCCACCGGAATGTCGAGGATGTTGATGTTCTGTTTGCGGATCAGGTACAGCAGCAAGTCGAGCGGACCTTCGAAGGCCTCAAGAAAGACCTCGAGCGCATCCGGCGGAATGTACAGATCCAGCGGCATTTCCATGACTGCCTGGCCATAGACCATGGCGAAAGGCAGTTCTTGCTGGGCGCCGGCCTGGCTGTCGATGGGTTCTGGTTCTACTGCAGACATCTAGGCCTCGGCCATGAAGGGCGCAGGATCGCCGCAACCGACGCGGATGACTTCCGGCTCGCCGTCGGCGAGGCTGATCACGGTGGACGCCTTGATCCCGCCGAAACCGCCGTCGATGATCAGGTCGACCTGATGCTCGAGCAACTGGCGCATTTCGTAAGGATCGCTCATCGGGTCGGTGTCGCCGGGCATGATCAGGGTCACGCTCATCAGCGGCTCGCCGAGCTCCTCCAGCAATGCCAGGGCAATCGGATGGCTTGGCACACGCAGGCCGATGGTGCGTTTTTTCGGGTGCAACAACAGCCGCGGGACTTCGCGGGTGGCGTTGAGAATGAAGGTGTAAGGGCCAGGCAAGTGAGCCTTGAGCACACGGAAGGTGCCGGTATCGATCTTGGCGAACAGCCCCAACTGCGACAGGTCGCTGCAAATCAGCGCGAAGTTGTGCTTCTCATCCAGCTGACGCAGCCGGCGCACGCGCTCCACGGCGTTCTTGTCGCCGATCTGGCAACCAATGGCGTAGGACGAGTCTGTGGGATAAATCACCACCCCGCCGTTGCGGATGATCTCGACAGCCTGTTTGATCAGGCGCGCTTGCGGGTTTTCCGGATGTATCTGGAAAAATTGACTCACATTCTCTACCTGTTCAGACGACGGCAATAATTGGGTCATGTTTGAATCGACACCACAGTGGTGGCAGATCCTCCGGGAGCGGACGGTATTCACCGATCTCGGACCAGCCTCCAGGGCCATGAAAATCACTGCCGGCGCTGACCAGCAGACCAAACTCGCGGGCAAGAATCGCCAGGCTGCCCACCTGTTCGGCGGGTTGATGACCATTGACCACTTCTATCGCGTGGCCCCCTGCTTGAATATAGTCGGCAATCAGCCGGCGACGCTTGCTGCGAGTGAAATCGTAGTGCCAGGGATGCGCCAGGCTGACCCAGGCACCCGCGGCGCGCAGGGTTTCAACGGTATCTTCCAGGGTCGGCCAGTGTTGTTTGACGTCGCCCAGTTTGCCGGCGCCCAGCCATTTGCGGAACGCTTCGGCGCGATCCTTGACGAAACCTTCGCGCACCATCCAGTCGGCGAAATGCGGACGGGCCGGCGCATTACCACTGTCGCCCAGCTCCTGTTGAATGACGCGGGCGCCGTCAAGCGCCCCCGGCATGCCTTTCAACGCCAACTTGCGGCTTATTTCTTCGGACCGTAACCAGCGGCCATCGTGCAATTTTGCGATGGCCTCGACCAACGGCGGCGCATTGACGTCGAAACCGTAGCCCAAAACATGAATCGTCGCCCCGCCCCAGGTGCAGGATAATTCGACGCCATTGACCAGTTGCATCCCAAGCACTGTGGCGGCGCTACGGGCCTCGGCGAGGCCTTCAAGGGTGTCGTGATCGGTCAAGGCCAGGACTCGCACGCCTTTCTCGAACGCACGCGCAACCAGTACCGCAGGCGCCAGGGCGCCATCGGAAGCCGTGCTATGGCAGTGCAAATCAACATTCACAGGACTGTGTAACCTCAAATCAGCTGACGCTATCGCGCGTCAATATGTTTGTTATTATGCCGCCACATCCTGCTTCTGGCTGCCACTGTGAAACAATTCATCGACTTCATCCCGCTTCTGCTGTTTTTCATCGTCTTCAAAATCGATCCACGGGTCGTCGACATTGGCGGTCATCAACTGACTGTCGGTGGCATTTACAGCGCCACGGCGATGCTGATCATCAGCTCTTTGGTGGTTTACGGCACGCTGTTCATCAAGCAGCGCAAGCTGGAGAAGAGCCAGTGGCTGACCCTCATCGCTTGCCTTGTCTTCGGTAGCCTGACCCTGGCGTTCCACAGCGAGACCTTCCTGAAATGGAAAGCCCCGGTGGTCAATTGGCTGTTCGCCCTCGGGTTCATCGGCAGCCACTTCGTCGGTGACCAACTGCTGATCAAACGCATCATGGGCCACGCGCTGACCCTGCCGGAACCGGTCTGGACCCGTCTGAACATCGCCTGGATCGGGTTTTTCCTGTTTTGCGGCGCCGCCAACCTGTTCGTTGCGTTCACGTTCCAGAGCTACTGGGTCGACTTCAAAGTCTTCGGCAGCCTGGGCATGACGTTGCTGTTCCTGGTCGCCCAGGGCATTTACCTGTCCCGCCACCTGCACGACGCCGACACCACAACGCCAAAAACCGAGGACTGACATGCTTTACGCAATCATTGCCACAGACGTCGCCAATTCCCTGGAAGCTCGCCTGGCCGCACGACCTGCGCACCTTGAGCGCCTGCAAGTGCTCAAAGGTGAAGGTCGCATTGTACTGGCCGGCCCGCACCCGGCGGTCGACAGCAATGATCCAGGCGCAGCGGGTTTCACCGGCAGCCTGATCGTCGCTGAATTCGATTCGCTGAGCGCCGCCCAGGCTTGGGCCGACGCCGATCCGTATATCGCTGCTGGCGTCTACGCCAATGTTCTGGTCAAGCCGTTCAAGCAAGTCCTGCCCTAGTGTCCTGCCTCGCGATGAGCCTTGTCGGCTCATCGCGCATTCAATCGCTCATTATTCTCGTTTACCTGCCGACAACCTGCCCAATACCCGTATTGGAATCAGGAGTTGCGATGCGCAAAGGTCCGTTGTGTCTGATGTTGGTGACGTTGTCGATCATGGCGCCCGCCCACGGTGAAGAAAGTGCCGAAGGCGGCGGTTCGACGCCGCTGTCCTTGAGTGCCGGCAGCCAGATCACCGAGTTGCAACAGCGCTTGAAGGCAAGCGAACAGCAACGAGAAGTACTGAGCAAACAATTGCAAAATACTGATGGCGAACGCGAAAGCGTCCAGTTGAGCCGGTTGCGCCAAGAGAATCAGCGTCTGAAGCTGCAACTCAAGGAAACCCTGGCCAGCCCGCTGCCGCGGCTGCTGACTGATCAACAGCAGTGGTTCGTTATTGGCGCCGGAGTAGCGCTATTGGCCCTGCTCTGCGGTATCTTCGCCAGTGGTGCACGTAGAACACGTCGGCAATGGCTAAATTGAGTGAGTCATGAGCGAGCTGTTATTAATTGATGATGACCAGGAGCTGTGTGAGCTCCTGAGTAGTTGGCTAAGCCAGGAAGGCTTTCAGGTCCGCGCCTGCCACGATGGCCAGAGCGCGCGCCGGGCGCTGGCCGAAACGTCCCCGGCAGCCGTGGTGCTGGACGTGATGCTGCCGGACGGCAGTGGCCTTGAGCTGCTCAAGCAACTGCGCAGCGATCATCCGGATTTGCCGGTGCTGATGCTCTCGGCCCGTGGCGAACCGCTGGACCGCATCCTCGGCCTGGAACTCGGTGCCGATGATTACCTGGCCAAACCGTGCGACCCACGGGAACTGACAGCGCGCCTGCGTGCAGTGTTGCGCCGCAGTCATCCGACGGCCGTCTCCAGCCAGCTCGAACTGGGTGACTTGTGCTTCAGCCCGGTGCGTGGCGTGGTCAGCATCGATGAACAGGAGTTCACCCTCACCGTCTCCGAAAGCCGTCTGCTCGAAGCCTTGCTCAAGCAGCCTGGCGAACCGCTGGATAAACAGGAACTGGCGCAAATCGCCCTCGGCCGCAAACTGACCCTGTACGACCGCAGCCTGGACATGCACGTGAGTAACCTGCGCAAAAAAATCGGCCCGCACCCAGACGGCCGCCCACGCATCGTGGCCCTGCGCAGTCGCGGCTACTATTACAGCCTCTGAATCAACGCGATCCCCTGTAGAAGCTGGCTTGCCAGCGAAGACGTTTTCATTGGCGACGCATGGCTGAAGGCCCGCTTCGCCGGCAAGCCGGCTCCTACAAGATTTCTGACGATACAAAACCGTCTTTACCCAAGCTTTACGCTCCGCTGACCGCCGCTGACCTTGATCTCCGTAATCTGCACACATCCGGAACGTACCGGGAATGAGACAAGGAGATACACCATGCGCAAGACTCTTATCGCTTTGATGTTTGCTGCCGCCCTGCCGACCGTTGCCATGGCCATGCCAGAAGGCGCAGGCCCGATGGGTGATCACATGGATGGCCCACGCCACGGCGATCAGATGCACGGCATGCACGGTAAAGGTCCTTACAGCCAGTTGGACCTGAGCCGCGAACAGCGCGAGCAGATTCGCAAGATCATGGGCGAGCAGATGCATGAGCGTCGGCAATTGGTCGACAAGTACCTGGAAAAACTCTCGCCAGCCGATCAGAAAGCCCTGAAAGACGAGATGGAGGCCAGGCACAAGAAAGCCGAAGCCGACGTTCGCGCACTGCTGAAGCCGGATCAACAGAAGCAATTCGACGAGATCCAGAAGAAAAAGGCCGAGCGTCGCGCCGAATGGGCCGAGTTCAAGGCCTGGAAAGCGCAGCAAGCGCAAAAAGCGCAATAATGCGCTAACCCCTGGACCCAACCGCTAAACCCCGTTGGGTCTGTTGCCTCTCGATTTAATGTGGGAGCAGGCAAGCCCTAATGCCAGTCAGTTAAGCGCAATCCATGTGGGAGCGGGCTTGCTCGCGAAGACGGCGGCACAGTAAACATTTATGTTGCCTGACCCACCGCTTTCGCGAGCAAGCCCGCTCCCACAGGTTTCGCCGCCTAACTGACTGGCATTAGGGCAAGCCCGCTCCCACATGGATTTGCGCTAGCTGAGGATTTTCTGTGCGTTCATTGTTCTGGCGTATCCTGGCCAGCTTCTGGCTGGCCATCGCTCTGGTTGCAGGGCTTTCCATTCTGCTCGGGCATATGCTCAACCAGGATGCGTGGATTCTCAGTCGCCACCCGGGCCTCAACACCCTGGCCGAACAGTGGACGCAAACCTACGAAAGCCAGGGTGAAGAAGCTGCCCAGGACATTCTGGAACAGCGCAAGCGTCAGTATCACATCAATGTTCAAGTGCTCAACGAGGCCGGTGACCCGGTGGTCCGCGGCACCTTCCCTCGGCGTGCAGCAGCCTTCGAAGCACGGCAGCAAAACGATGATCGACGCCTGCCGTGGCGGCGTCTGACCGATGAATACACCAGCGCCAAGACAGGCGACACCTATCTGCTGATCTATCGCGTCCCGCACCCGGAACTGGATGCCTGGCACCGTGAAAGCCTGCTCTGGCCATTGAGTGCACTGGGCATCGCGCTGGTGGTGCTGACCCTGTTCAGCCTGTTGGTGACCTTTTCCATCACCCGACCGCTGAGCCGTTTACGAAGCGCCGTGCATGACTTGGGGCAGACAACGTATCAACAGAACAGCCTGGCGCAACTGGCCAACCGCCGCGATGAGTTCGGTGTGCTGGCCAACGACTTCAACCGCATGGGCGCGCGCCTGCAAAGTCTGATCGGCAGCCAGCGCCAATTGTTGCGGGACGTGTCTCACGAGTTGCGTTCCCCCCTGGCCCGACTGCGCATTGCCTTGGCACTGGCCGAGCGGGCCAATCCTGAGGAGCGGGAAAAACTCTGGCCACGCCTGACCCGTGAGTGCGATCGACTGGAAGCGCTGATCAGCGAAATCCTGGTGCTGGCGCGCGTCGATGCCGACAACGCCAGTGCCGAAGAAGTGGACCTCAATGCGCTGCTCAATACCCTGCAAAAAGATGCGCAGTTGGGCCTGCCAGAGCAGAACGTGCGCCTTGATGCCGAGCCGCAACTGAACCTCAGAGGCTGGCCGACCATGATCGAGCGCGCCGTGGACAACCTGCTGCGCAATGCCCAGCGCTTTAACCCGGTCGGGCAACCGATCGAAATGCAGGCGTTGCGCCAGGGCGACAGGATTGTGGTCAGCGTGCGCGATCACGGCCCCGGTGTAGAGGCCGAGCATTTGAATCAGCTGGGAGAACCGTTCTATCGGGCACCCGGGCAGACAGCGGCCGGGCATGGCCTGGGGTTGGCCATTGCGCGCCGGGCAGCGGAGCGGCATGGCGGCAGTCTGGTGCTGGCCAATCACCCGCAGGGCGGGTTTATTGCCAGCCTGGAGTTGCCGCTGGTGCCGGGGGCCGTGGTTCAACCCTGAACCTGTGGGAGCGGGCTTGCTCGCGAAGACGGAGTGTCAGTCGACATCATCGTTGCCTGACACACCGCTTTCGCGAGCAAGCCCGCTCCCACATTGAATCTACATCTTCAGGACTTGCCAGGCCAGGCGCTAACGAACTCGGTCAAATCAACTTTCTCCGCAATACGCGGTTCTTTCTGCGGTGTACCAAGGTAAAGAAACGCAATCACCTCTTCCCCTTCCGCCAATCCCAAGCCTTTGGCCACATGCGCCGAATAAGCCAGTTCACCGGTACGCCATACCGCGCCAATGCCTTGCGCATAGGCCGCCAGCAAAATCCCATGAGCGGCACAACCCGCCGCTAACAGTTGCTCGGACTTCGGCACTTTGACGTGCTCCTGCAAACGCGCAATCACTACAACCACCAGTGGAGCACGCAACGGGCCGTTGCGCGCCTTGTCCAGCAAGGCCTCGGGCACATCACTGTTTTGTAGCTTCGCCGCTTCGGCCAGCAACTCGCCCATTTGCTCGCGCGCCGCGCCTTCGACTGTCAGGAAGCGCCAAGGCTGCAAATGGCCATGGTCTGGCGCGCGCATCGCGGCGGCAAACAGCACTTCCCGTTGCTCGGCAGTGGGCGCCGGATCGAGCAGTCGTGGGACGGAAACACGGTTGAGCAAAGCGTCGAGAGCCTGCATCGGCCACCTCCTGTAGAAAATGTCTGGCTATTCTAGCGGTATCTACCACAAGGCTGCCGGTTTACATGCCCTGCCCCGCAGGTAGAATGGCGCCCTTCCCACTATCAGCCCGAGCGGACTTCATGGCGTTGCCGACCTTACGGATCATTGGTTTCATCATCGGCATCTTCCTGATCACACTGGCCATCGCCATGGTCGTGCCCATGGCCACGCTGGTGATCTTCGAACGCACCAGCGATCTGCCGTCGTTCCTCTGGGCCAGCATGATCACCTTTGTCGCCGGCCTGGCCCTGGTAATACCCGGACGCCCCGAGCACATCCATCTGCGTCCGCGAGACATGTACCTGTTGACCGTCAGCAGCTGGCTGGTAGTGTGCATCTTCGCCGCCCTGCCCTTCCTGCTGACCCAACACATCAGCTACACCGACTCATTCTTCGAAAGCATGTCCGGCATCACCGCCACCGGTGCGACGGTGCTTACTGGCCTGGACAGCATGTCCCCCGGCATCCTGATGTGGCGCTCATTGCTGCACTGGATCGGCGGCATCGGTTTTATCGGTATGGCGGTAGCGATTCTGCCATTGCTGCGCATCGGTGGCATGCGGCTGTTTCAGACCGAGTCGTCGGACCGTTCCGAAAAGGTCATGCCCCGTTCGCATATGGTGGCGCGTTTGATCGTTGCGGCCTACGTCGGCATCACCATTTTCGGCAGCCTGGCGTTCTGGTGGGCCGGAATGAGCCCGTTCGATGCAATCAATCACGCGATGTCGGCGATTTCCACCGGTGGTTTCTCGACCTCCGACCAGTCGTTGGCCAAATGGCCGGAGCCTGCGGTGCATTGGGTCGCCGTCGTCATCATGATTCTCGGTGCCCTGCCGTTCACCCTGTACGTAGCGACCCTGCGCGGTAACCGTCGGGCGCTGATCAAGGATGAACAGGTTCAAGGCCTGCTCGGCATGTTGCTGGTGACCTGGCTAGTGCTCGGCACCTGGTACTGGTGGACTACTCAGCTGCACTGGCTGGAGGCCTTGCGGCATGTGGCGCTGAACGTGACATCGGTGGTGACCACTACCGGTTTTGCACTGGGGGACTACAGCCTCTGGGGCAATTTCTCACTGATGCTGTTCTTTTATCTGGGGTTTGTTGGCGGCTGCTCGGGTTCGACCGCTGGCGGGATCAAGATTTTCCGCTTCCAGGTTGCCTACATTCTGCTCAAGGCCAACCTTAACCAGTTGATTCACCCGCGCGCGGTGATCAAGCAGAAGTACAACGGCCACCGTCTCGACGAAGAGATCGTGCGCTCGATCCTGACCTTTTCGTTCTTCTTTGCCATCACCATTTGCGTCATCGCGCTGCTGCTGTCGCTGCTGGGCGTGGACTGGATGACAGCGCTTACCGGCGCGGCCGCCACGGTGTCCGGCGTCGGTCCGGGGCTCGGCGAAACAATCGGCCCGGCAGGCAATTTCGCCAGCCTGCCGGATGCCGCAAAATGGATTCTCTCATTCGGCATGCTGCTGGGCCGATTGGAGATCATTACGGTGTTTGTTCTGTGTATCCCGGCGTTCTGGCGTCACTAATCGTCATGGGCGCTTCCATCAGCCGCGTCCGGTATTCGCCGGGGGTGGAATCGAACCAGCGTCGGAAGGCGCGGAAGAAGTTGCTCGGATCGGCAAAACCCAGCAAGTAGGCAACTTCCAGCAGGGTCAAGTTCGGTTGCGCCAGGTATTGCTCGGCCAGTTCACGTCGGGTGTCATCCAGCAACGTCTGAAAACTCGTGCCCTCTTCCTGCAAGCGACGCTGCAAGGTGCGTTGCGACAAGTGCAGCGCCTGGGCCACCGCATCGCGCTTGGGTTCGCCCTGAGGCAGCAGACGGCATAACACCTGCCGCGCATTGTGGGTCACGCGGCTCTCGGAAAACCGCGCCAAATACTCGCCGGCAAACCGGTCATGCAACCGCGCCATGGCCTCGTTGGCGGTGGGTAGCGGTGCCTCCATGTCGGCGCGCTCGAAGATCAAGGCATCATAAGGCGCGTTGAACATCAACGGGGCATGAAAGGCTTGTTTATAAGGTTCAAGATCAACGGGATCATCGCCTTGCAGCAAGACTTTACGCGGCTGGAGCGTGCGGCCGGTCAGCCAGCCGCAAAGTGCCAGGGCGCAGGCCATTGATGCTTCGGCACTCTGTCGGGTCGGCGGCAGGTGATCGCCATGGACCGTCAGAATCAGCGCATAACCCTCATCCAGCAATCGGAAACTCAAGTCAGCACTTTCAGCGATGATTCGCTGATAACGCACCAGACGTTGAAAGCCCTCGGCCAGGGTCTGGCTGGACATCAAGGCATAACCGGCGACATGGAAGGACGCCGGTCGCACCACCTTGCCCATGTTCAGGCCGATCGCCGGGTTGCCGGACAGCTCGACCGCGCGCTGCCAGAGCCGCGTCATGGAATCTTGCGGGAAGCGCGCATCCGGATCATCCAGTGCCGCATAGTCGAGCCCTAGCTGCTTGAACAGAACCCGGCAATCCAGGCCGTCCATTTCCAGTGCTTTGACAATCCCCATCGCCCAGCTTGCAGAAGTCGTTCGTTCGCTCATGGCGTTTACTACGTGATGGCCGCATGCCACGACCCAATACCCAAGGATACTAAAGTGGCGCCTATTGTCACTGGCTGATACCAATGATCACTCTAGACTTAAATAAGCTAGCCGCTGAACAACTTGTAGCGGGTAATGTAACCACAGAGATCGCAGTCGTGGAAAACATCAAACGTTTCAACAGCTTCGCTGAGTTTTACCCGTATTACCTCAGCGAACACCGCAACAGTACCTGTCGACGATTGCACTTTGTTGGCACCTCACTGGTTATTTTCTTTCTGGCGCTGACTATCGCCAAAGGCGCATGGTTGATGTTGCTGGCGCTGCCGCTAGCCGGTTACAGCTTCGCCTGGTTCGGGCATTTCTTCTTCGAGAAGAATCGCCCTGCCACCTTTGCGCATCCTCTTTACAGCCTGCTCGGCGATTTCGTCATGTACCGCGACATGATTCTGGGTCGCGTGGCGTTCTAGGCTCCATTGGCGTCTTGAGCCAGCCAATGCAGCATTGGATCCAACTCCTACACTCAACGTGTCCCTTTCGATCAGAACAAAAGGATAGCCGATGAATGTCCATGCCCGTTTTACCCATATGCAGGACGGCACGCAGGAAGACTGGGCGATCATCGCCGCAGATTTCAGTGCCTATGCCCGGCAATTGCCCAAACGGATCGTGGCGCATCTGAAGTTACTGGAGGGGGATTTCGGCGGTTTCCCGGTGGATCGTCTGACCCATTCCCTGCAAACCGCCAGCCGCGCCTGGCGCGATGGTCGCGACGAAGAGTACGTTGTCTGTGCCCTGCTCCATGACATCGGTGACACGCTGGGATCCTACAATCACCCGGACATCGCGGCGGCGATCCTCAAGCCCTTCGTCAGTGCCGAGAACTTGTGGATGGTAGAGAAGCACGGGATTTTCCAGGGCTATTACTTCTTCCATCACTTGGGCATGAACCGGCATTTGCGCGAGCAATTCAGCGGTCATCCGCAGTATCAGGCGACCATCGAATTTTGTGCCCGGTACGATGCGGCGGCGTTTGATCCGGCGTACGACACGCTGCCGCTGAGCTTCTTCGAACCGATGGTGGAGCGGCTGTTTGCGCAGCCGAAGAACTCGATTTACAAGGCGGCGATGGAAGAGCACGCGCCAGCCTGATGGATCTGAGGTGTCCGGGCGGGCTCCTTCGCGGGCAAGCCTCGCTCCTACAGATTATGCGGCGATCACAGTACCGGAGCGAGGCTTGCCCGCGAAGGCGTCGGATCGATCACGCCGGCTCCGCGACCTTCACCGCCTTCAACTCCGCCTCTCGCGCCTGGGCATCGGCCAACCGATACAACTCGATCGTGCCATCCCAATGCTCGATCAGCGCCGTGCACGACTCCACCCAATCCCCGCAATTGAGATAATCCACCCCGCCGACCTTGCGAATCTCGGCATGGTGAATGTGCCCGCACACCACCCCGTGCAGCTCGCGTTTGACGCATTCGTGGGCGATGGCTTCTTCAAAATCGCTGATGAAGCTGACGGCGGTTTTGACCTTGTGCTTGAGGTATGCCGACAGCGACCAGTAACCGTAGCCATAACGGGCACGCCAATGGTTAAGCCAACGGTTGAGCGTCAGGGTGAATTCGTAGGCCGAATCGCCGAGAAACGCCAGCCAGCGATGGTAGCGGGTGATCACGTCGAACTGGTCACCGTGAATCACCAGCAGATGACGGCCATCGGCGGTCACGTGCACGGCTTCGTCCACCAGTTGGATATTGCCCAGTATCAGCTTCGAATAACGGCGCAGGAATTCGTCATGGTTGCCGGTGACGTAGATCACTTCCGTGCCGCGCTTGCTCATGGTCAGCAGGCGACGGATGACATTGGTGTGCGCCTGGGGCCAATACATGCCGCTGCGCAGTTTCCAGCCGTCGATGATGTCGCCGACCAGGTAGATCTTGTCGGCGTGGTAGCCCTTGAGAAACTGCGACAGATGTTCGGCCTGGCAATCCCGGGTGCCCAGATGCACATCGGAAATCCATAAGGTCCGCACACGTTGCTTACGGCTGGGTTTGGCGAGCTCGGCGCTGGTCATGGGCAACCCTCAGGACAAGTTTTGGCAAGCTTGCGCCGGTCGGGTGAATTGCCCATGACAGTGGCAAGTCAATCTTGTGACAGCGCGAGTCGGGCCGCACCCGGTGTAGACTGGCGACCTGCCCAGGAGACCTGCGATGAGACCGATCCTCACGCTACGCCAGTACACCCACGACCTGATCGTCCACAGCCACGACCACGCGCAATTGGTGTTCGGGCTGTCGGGCGCGCTGGATTTCGAGGTCAAGGGGCATGGCAGTCAGGTGGTCCAGCAGAGTTTCGTGGTCGTGCCGTCCGGTTTTCATCATGCTTGCGGCAGTGCCAATGGCAGTCGGTGTCTGGTGCTGGATGTGCCGAACGAGCAATGGGTTTCTCAGTCCCTTGGTGATCACGCCGAGGCCAGTCGGCGCTTACTCGACAATGCCGGGCGCCTGTCGCTGGACGTCGGGCAAAGCCAACTGGTGAGTTGGCTGGCGGGCAGTCAGATCAATGATCCGCTAATCGCCCAGCAAGGCGCGGTGCTGTTGCTGGCCAGCCTGAACAACGCCAAACCCGACAGTGTGGGCGGTCGGCGCCTGCCTTATGCGGCGCTGAATGCGCACATCGATCAATACGCGGCCTATCCGCTGCAAGTCGCCGATCTGGCGCGCATCGCCGGCCTGTCCAACGCTCGGTTGCATGCACGGTTCGTGGTGGAGTGCGGGCAAACGCCGATGGACTACATTCGCAGTCGTCGGCTGCATATGGCCGTGGCCCTGTTGCGGGATTCGGCGTTGCCCATTGGCGAGATCGCCTGTCGGGTCGGTTACAGCTCGCAGAGTGCGTTCGCCGCGGCGGTGTTGCGTGAGTTCGGTGCCTCGCCCGGTAAATTGCGCCGCGAGGCTGGCGACAAATGACGCGAGTCTGACGACAGACATAATCGGCTCAGCACGATTCAATGTAGGAGCTGCCGAAGGCTGCGATCTTTTGATCTTGCTTTTGAAGATCAAAAGATCGCAGCCTTCGGCAGCTCCTACAGGGGCCGATGGTTATCGGCCGGACTCGATACGTTTACCAAGGATTGCAATGACTCCCCGTACCGCCCTCGGCGCTCTGCATATCGGTGCACTGATGTTCGGCCTGACTGGCGTATTCGGCAAACTCGCCGCGGCTTCACCGGCCATCATCGTGTTCGGTCGTGCCGCATTTGCCGTCCTCGCCCTGGCTTTTTTCGCACGCTTCGCCAGCAATACCCGTTGGCAGAAACTCGACGCCGTGGACTGGCGCCGCTTGCTGCTCAGTGGCTTGCTGCTGACCGGGCACTGGGTGAGTTTCTTCATCGCGGTGAAGGTGGCCGGCGTGGCGATCGCGACCCTGGGTTTTACCAGTTTCCCGGCGTTTACCGTGATTCTCGAAGGGCTGATCTTCCGCGAACGCATCCGCGCCAATGAAATTCTGTTGGTGGTGCTGGTCAGCGTCGGATTAGTGCTGGTCACGCCGGACTTCGATCTGGCCAGCGGCGCTACCACCGGCCTGTTGTGGGCGGTGGCTTCCGGCTTGTTGTTCGCCTTGTTGTCCCTGACCAACCGCGCCAGCTCCGGACGAATTCCGCCGGTGCAGGCGGCACTGTGTCAGAACGTGGTGGTTGCGATCTGCCTGCTGCCGGTGGCGGTGCCGCAGTTAAGTGAAGTGCGCGCCATCGACTGGCTGTGGATCGGCCTGCTCGGGGTGTTCTGTACTGGCGTGGCGCACAGCCTGTTCGTCGCCAGCCTGGCGGTGATCAAAGCCCGGACTGCGTCAATGGTGTTTGCTCTGGAGCCGGTTTACGGCATCACCCTGGCCTGGCTGCTGTTCGATGAAAACCCGACCCTGCGCATGCTGATCGGTGGCGCGCTGATCATCATGGCCATCGTGGTCTCCAGCCGATTGTCCGGCAGTTCAAGCAAGAACGCTGTAGCGGCACAAGCCCCGTCTCACTGAGTGCGGTCATTGTGGCCCAGGTCGCGGTCCGGATCGATCTGATCGCGGACCCGCTGCTTGAGCACCTTGGCCTCGGGGAAGCCGCCGTCGGCCTTGCGCTCCCAGAGCTGCACATCGTCACAGAAAATGTGAAAGATCCCACCGGTGCCGGGCACCAGAGACACTTTGCCCAAGTCATCGCCGAAAGTGCTGAGCAGTTCCTGGGCCAGCCAGGCGGCGCGCAACAGCCATTGGCATTGCGTGCAATAGGTGATGACGATTTCCGGTTTACGTGCGGTCATGATTGGTAAAACTCCTGTGGCCCTTGATCCTGTAGGAGCGAGCGGGCGGCGATCCGACTTGCCCGCGAAGAACGATAATGCAGTTATTCTGATAAACCGCGCCGTCTGATTCGCGGGCAAGCCTCGCTCCTACAGGGAGGAAGTGTTATCGGATACCGGCTAACAGAGTCCGGGCCGTCTCCTTGAGCGGTTCGTCACCCTCCTTGAGTAACTCGTTGAGCAACTCGATGGCGCTGTCCAGATCGCCGTCGTCAATGCAGGTCTGGGCCTGTTCAAGTTTGCCCGCGCTGCTCGGCCCGACCGGTTCAAGATCCATCAATTCAGCATTCAGCGGCTCAAGCTCCAGCGGCTGAACAGGATCGCTGAACTCGTTGAGAAAGGTCTCGTCAAGGGATTGAGCATCAGGTTCGGCGATCCATTCAAGCTCGGGCTCGTCCAGCGTCGGCTCATCGGGCATTTCGAAGACATCGGGTAACACGTGCAGGTTAGAGGTGAACCCGGGCTCGTCTGCCTGTGCTGGCTCATTCGACGGTTTGGCGCTGGATGATGAGTTTTCGAAGGGGCTGATCAGGTCCCAATTCGCATCCATCGACAGGTCATCAAGGTTCAACTGGAACTCATCGCTCGGCGCCGTTTCAGGGATTGCTGGCGTGGGCGGCGCCACCGCCACGGCGGCGATCACCGGTGCAGCGTTGATCAGTTTCGGATGATGGGCGCGGATGTCCTGAAGTTGCTGTGCATCGAACCCGGCGTCTCGCAGGTTGCTTTCCTGCGCGTCATAAGCCTGCATGTCGCCCTGCTTACCGAGGACTTCCAACAGTTGTACGGCCAGATCCGTGCGCTGGGGTTCCCTGACCAACGCATCTCGCAATAAACCGGCCGCCTCGGACAAGCGGCCATACGCCAGATAGATACCAACCCCTTCCAGCACGTCGCCTGCGGGAATCTCTTCGGCCGATCCAGCCAGCGGTTGCGGTCGGGACGCCGGCCTGATCGGTTCCGCTGTGCGGTCAAGCACCGGTTCATGGCGCGATGGCAACACGGGTGACGGCTCGGGCTGGACCTGAGCCTCAGCCTGATGTCGTTGACGGCGAATGTATACGCCGAGCAACACCAACGCCACCAGTGCCAGCAACCCGATGATCAGCGGCCATTGGGTGGCCTCGGGCGTCTCGACAACCACCGGGACCGGCGGCGTCACCTCAGGCGCAACCGGCGGTACCGATGCCTGTTTGACTTCCGCCAATTGGGTTTGCAGCTCGATCACCTGCTTTTTCTGCCCGGCGATCTGCTCGTCCTGAGCCTGAAGCTTCGCATTGAGTTCATCGATGGTGGTTTGCAACTGCTGGTTCTGCAGCACACTGGCGGCCAGTTGTTCGGCAACAGGATCACTCGCCGGCGCTGCGGCTGGTTTATCGACGTCAGGCTTGGGCGTCGCCCTTTTCACGGCAGGTGGCGGTGCAACAGCCGGTTCGACGGACGGGAATGCAGAAGACTGAGGGCTCGACACGGGTTCCTCGCTGACGGGGACAATCCCCGGCGAACCCGGTGGATCGATCAGCACCGTGTACTCGCGCAGCAAACGCCCGTTGGGCTGATTGAGCTGCACCAGAAAATTCAGGAAGGGTTCCTTGACCGGTTTACTGGAGGTTACCCGGATCAGGCTGCGGTTGCCCCGCAGGATCGGTGTGAACTTCAGGTCGTTGAGGAAAAACACCCGCTCGACACCGGCGCGGCTGAATTCGTCCACTGTCGCCAGACTGACTGATAGCTCGCCCTCCTGCAGACCACCGGCATCCTCCAGGGCGATGTCGGCATTGAATGGCTGATTCAACGCCGAATGCTGGGTGATCTCACCCAACCCGAGCGCCGGGGCCAATGCCGAGTAAGTGACGGCACCACCGACCAGTAGCAGCCTGGCGCAACACCGCAATACAACGTGCCAACTCTCGAGCATGAGCATCCCTTAGATAACCAGAACCAACGTATTCGTACATCCGGTACGAACACGATATTGCCTAGTAGTTCTTTATAGTCTGCCCAACGGGGTATCTCAAAAGTCTGGCGCGTGGTTGTGCCTCAAGATTTTTCCAGGTTGGCCAGGATGTGCCCGTGAACACGCATGCAGACCTTCAAATCCGCCTCTTCAACGCCTTCGAACAATTCGTGGCGCAATTGAGTGGCAATGGTTTCAATTTGTTCGATCAAGGGCCGGGCCGGGGTACAGAGGACGATTTTTTTCGCCCGACGGTCTTCCAGCACGGATTGGCGCTGCACCAGGCCCTGACTTTCCAGGCTGTCGAGCAGTCGAGCCAGGGTGGGCCCTTCAACGCCGACGCTTTGCGCCAGTTCGCGCTGGGTGGGGGCATTATCGAAACGCGCCAGATGCAGCAGCACCAGCCAGCGTGCCTGGGACAGACCCAGGCCAGCCAGTCGGCGGTCCAGTTCGGCACGCCAGCCCCGAGACATCTGGGCCAGTTGCATGCCAAAGCGGTGTTGATCGGTTAACGGCATAAAGCACTCATGGTTAGACTGAAATAGAGAAAAACTAATTATTAGTCAGCTAAGCATGACCTTTGGCTATAGGCAAGGCTTGGCTCTGTACTGAATCGTTACACTTATGCAGCAGGTCATTCAGATTTCGAATTCCGACTGCAGCGCAGCACGAACGCAATACAAAACGCCTTCCGGAACTCTTCCTGCGAACAGCGCAGCGATCTCTGACACTGGCGGCAGTTCGCCTTCGCCGTCGAGAAACGCGTCCTGAACTTCACCCATCAACTCTTCTGGCAGGTCCAGCGCTTGTTCAAGCGACAACTGCTGCTTGCCGATGGCTTCGGCGAGCATCGTGTAGACGTTCTTTTCCGAGCATTGCAACTGACCGGCAATCTGCAGCGGTGTCATGCCGGCCCGGGCCAGGGTGATCAGTTCGTGACGCACATCGGCCACCACTTTCGGCGCCTCGACCTGACCGCCGAGCACCTCGAGGAAGGCCTCGCCATAACGCTCCAGTTTGCGCGCACCGACACCGCTGACCGTGGCCATTTCCGCCAGCGAGGTCGGCTGGCTGCGGAGCATTTCCAGCAGCGTCGAGTCGGGGAAGATCACGTACGGCGGCACGCCATGTTCTTCGGCGAGCTTGCGACGCAGGGCGCGCAGGGCTTCCCACTGTTCGCGTTCCTCGCCACGCACCAATTGGCTGGCCGGGCTCTTGCTGGCAGTCTTGGCCGTGACTTGCGGCTTGAGATCGCGGCGCAGTTCCAGGGTCACTTCACCTTTGAGCAATGGCCGGCAGGTGTCGCTCAGGCGCAGGCCGCCGTAGCCTTCGAGGTCGATGTCGGCCAGACCACGGGCAACAAGCTGTCGGAACAAGGAGCGCCATTCGCTCTCCCCCATCGCTTTGCCTACGCCGTAAACCGACAAATGCTGATGACCGAAGCTGCGAACCTTTTCGTTGTCCTTGCCCAGCAATACGTCGACCAGATGACCGACGCCATAACGCTGACCGGTGCGGTAGATCGCCGACAGCGCCTGACGGGCCGGCTCGGTGGCGTCCCAAGTCTGGACGCCGTCGACGCAGTTGTCGCAATGGCCGCAGGGCTCTGGCATGTCTTCGTCGAAGTACGCGAGCAGGGTCTGGCGGCGGCAGCGGGTTTCTTCGCAAAGCGAGAGCATGGCGTCGAGCTTGTGCTGCTCCAGACGCTTGTGGCGCTCGTCTCCTTCGGAGTTTTGCAACATCTGCTTGAGCATCACCACGTCTTGCAGGCCGTACGCCATCCAGGCATCCGCCGGCAGGCCATCACGACCGCCGCGACCGGTTTCCTGGTAGTAGGCTTCAAGGGACTTTGGCAAATCCAGGTGCGCGACAAAACGTACGTTAGGCTTGTCGATGCCCATGCCGAACGCCACGGTGGCGACCATGATCAGGCCTTCCTCGTTGAGGAAGCGCTTCTGGTGGTGAGCCCGCGTGTCGTTGGGCAGACCGGCGTGGTACGGCAGCGCCGGAAGACCTTGCTCGCTGAGGAACACCGCTACTTCATCAACCTTTTTGCGCGACAGGCAGTAAACGATACCCGCATCGCTGCGCCGCTCGGCGAGAAACGCCAGCAACTGCTTGCGCGGCTGTTCCTTGGGCACGATGCGATAGAAGATATTGGGGCGGTCGAAACTTGAGAGGAAGCGCTCGGCATCCTGCAAATGCAGGCGATCGACGATTTCTTCCCGGGTGCGCTTGTCGGCCGTGGCGGTCAGGGCAATGCGCGGGACGTTGGGGAATAACTCCGCCAACTGGCCCAGCTGCAGGTATTCGCGACGGAAGTCGTGACCCCATTGGGACACGCAATGTGCTTCATCAATGGCGAACAGCGCGATTTCAAGGCTTTGCAGGAACGCCAGCATGCGCGGCTGAACCAGACGCTCGGGCGCCAGGTAGAGCATTTTCACTTCGCCGCGCTTGATCCGCGCCGCCAGATCACGCTGTTGTTCAGCACTCAACGTGGAGTTCAAGGCCGCAGCGGCAACGCCCAGTTCTTCTAGGGTGGCGACCTGATCGTCCATGAGCGCGATCAACGGCGACACCACCACCGCCAGCCCCTCACGCAGCAATGCCGGCACCTGGAAGCACAAGGACTTGCCGCCACCGGTAGGCATCAGCACCAGGGCGTCGCCGCCACTGGCCACGCGCTCAATGATTGCACCCTGACGGCCACGGAAACTGTCGTAGCCGAAGATGTCCTTGAGGACGCGTTGAGCCTGTTCGAGCATAAAAACTCCAAAAATCACCGAAACATCCCTGCAAGGCTGGTTCAAAATCGTGAAAGCTGCACCGACAAATCGTAAGTGCGCATTGCATGACGCTGCACATTCCAGCCGTGACACCAGCAGGGCATCACAAAACGCGCGAGTATACCCGAGCCCTGTCCGGCAAAGGGCGCCGCTGAGAAGACACACGAAAGCCAATGCAATGCAGACCTTGTGGGAGCGGGCTTGCTCGCGAAAGCGGTGTGTCAGTCGACATTAATGCTGCCTGACACACCCCTTTCGCGAGCAAGCCCGCTCCAACAGGGTTTTCTATTGCCCCAACCACAGATTCCATCACAAGGGTTCAAATATGCCGCGCGGCTGGCCCAAGCGCTCAAGAAGGCCTAGAATTCCCGCATCGTATATTCCCCAAGGTAGCCCTTTAATGTCCTTCGCTGAGCAACTAACCCGCCTGCAAGTCTTCCTCGACGCCGACGAGCTGCATGACGAGGCGCTGGACTACGTGGCCGCCCACGGCTACCTCACCGCGCTGTCGATCTGTTCCGAGAGCGTTCCCGACCGTGAATGGATCGACGCGCTGTTCGCCGAAGAGCCGCATTACGCCGACGACACCGAGCGTGAAGCGATCGAATCCACTCTGGTGCTGCTCAAGGCGCACATCGCCCGCCAACTGGCGTCCGACGAAGAGTTCGAGCTGCCGTGCGACCTCGACCTGGGCGACGATCCGGACGATTCCGACCTGCGCGGCTGGTGCATCGGTTTCATGGAAGGCGTGTTCCTGCGCGAAGCGGCCTGGTTCGAAACCGCCGAAGAAGAAGTCAGCGAAATGCTGCTGCCGATCATGGTGGGTTCGGGTCTGTTCGATGAGCAGCCGGAGTTCGAAGACATCGCCAAAGATGCCAACCTGATGGACGACATGATCGTGCAGATCCCGGAAGCCCTGACTGCGCTGTACCTGCTGTGCCAGGCGCCAGACGAAAAACCGGCGATTCTCAAGCCACGTCACCACTAAGGTTTTGCCTATGGACAACCCCATAGGCAACCGTCCCCTGATGTTGCGCTACGTGCTGCTGGCCATCGGCTGGCTGAGCGTAGCGCTGGGGGTAATCGGGATTTTCCTGCCGGTGCTGCCCACTACGCCATTCCTGTTGCTGGCGGCCGCCTGTTTCGCCCGCAGTTCGCCGCGCTTCTATCAGTGGCTGGTTGAACATCCACGGCTTGGGCCGTGGGTTCGCGACTACCTGAGCGGCAATGGCATTCCGCTCAAGGGCAAGGTCTACGCCATCGGGTTGATGTGGGCGAGCATCCTGCTCTCCTGCTACCTGGTGCCTCTGCCATGGGCGCGGGGGTTCATGCTGACCAGTGCAGCGCTGGTGACGATTTATATCCTCAAGCAGAAAACCCTGCATAAACCCTGATCTCCATTTGATCGTTCCCATGGTCCCCGTGGGAATGCCGCTCGGGACGCTCCGCGTTCCCTTCGCCGGTGTGACGCAGAGCGTCACAGGATGCATTCCCACGCAGAGCGTGGGAACGATCATCAACTCTGCCCCTTCGTCCGACGACCTGCCCTTTCTCGCTGAGAACACCGCCTAGACTTCAGACAATCTGCACCTGAGCAGCCAGACATGTGCCGCAGTCCGCGTAGTCCAGGATGGTCAACGCTCCGACCTCGGTTCGGCGGATGGCTGCTACCGACGAATTTGCTGCTGCCAGGGTTGGGTAGCGTCTGGGCCGACTGGGACTTTGCACAGATTCTGCAGACTGCTGAAAAACGCTACGGCCCCCTTGGCCTGGCCCGGGAACGGATCGAGGTCTGGAGTCAAATGCTGCAAAGCGATCGCAACCAGCCTGAGCGCGAACAACTGAATGCGGTCAATCGCTTCTTCAATCAACAACTGAGCTTTCAGGACGACACGTGTGTCTGGCGTCAGACCGATTATTGGGCCACGCCAGTGGAATCGCTGATCAAGGCTGCAGGGGAAAACGCAGCAGCGATTCGAAAACTGTCGCGTTGGCAAGAGGTGCTGAAAAAGATGCCATTTGAAGGGTTCGCCATGGGCGAAGGCTAGCCGCTACTGCAAGGAGCGTTTTATGTCACTGCGCAAACAGTTGTTTCTCGCCATTTGCCTGTTCTTGCTGGTGGCCTTCGGCGGCAGTTTTTTGGTCAGCCTGGAAAGCTCTCGCGAACAAATGCTCGGCCAGTTGCGCTCCCATGCCCAGGACGCCGCTACGGCGCTGGGCTTGTCATTGACTGCGCAGATCGACGACCCGGCGATGATCGAGTTGATGGTCAGCTCGATGTTCGACAGCGGCTACTTCAGCAGCATCCGGGTCGTCAATATTGTGGATGAGCGGGTGCTGGTGGAACGCAGTGCACCGACGCAAATCGAAGGCGTTCCCGACTGGTTCGTCAGCCTGGTGAACCTGCGTCCACAAGGCGGCGATGCGCTGATCATGCGTGGCTGGGAACAGGCGGCTCGGGTCGAAGTGCTGAGCAATCCACAATTCGCCCTGGCCAAACTCTGGGACAGCACCTTTGGCAGCCTGACCTGGTTGCTGATGTGCGGACTGCTCAGCGCGGTATTTGGCGGCTGGTTATTGCGTCGACAACTGCGCCCTCTCGACAACATGGTCAAACAGGCTGAAGCCATCAGCAAACGCGAGTTCCGCAGTTTGCCGAAACTGCCGCGCACACCGGAGCTCAAACGCGTGGTGCTGGCGATGAACCAGATGGTCGAGAAGCTCAAGGCGCTGTTCGCCGAAGAGGCCGCGCGCAGCGAAAAATTGCGCTCCGAATCTTATCAGGACAATCTCACGGGCCTGGCCAACCGGCGTTTGCTGGATGAACAATTGGCTGACCAGCTACTGGTTTGCGAACAAAGCCGCGACGGCCATTTGCTGATGCTGCGGATCAATGACCTGATAGGCCTCAACCAACGTCTGGGCGGCCAGCGCACCGATACCCTGATTGGCGCCGTCGGTGAATTGCTCAAACGCCTGACGCAACCACCGGAACGTCGAACCTGGCTCGCGGCGCGCAATCGCGGTGGCGAATTCAGCTTGCTGACCCCAGGCCTGGACAGTAAAGATGCCGCACGCCTGGCTTCGGAAATCAGTGCCACCCTGGAAAACCTGCGCCTGACAGGGGCCAGCGACTGCATGCCAGTGGCGCACCTGGGCGTCGTCGCCTATTCCCCCGGAGAGGCGGCGAGCGATGTGCTGCTGCGCCTCGATCAGGCACTGACCCAAGCCCGGCAGCACCCCGAACGGCCGTGGACACACTTGGTCCATTCCGATACCGCGCCGAACCAGTCCCAACACGACTGGCGCAACTGGATCGACGAAGCGCTGACCGAGGGCAAGATGCAGCTGTATTTTCAACCGGTGGTGCAGTGCGCCGATACCAGTCAGGTGCTGCATCACAAAGTCCTCGCGCGCCTGCTCGACCCGCAAGGCGAGGCGATTGCCGCGGGGCATTTCCTGCCGTGGATCGAGCGCCTTGGCTGGTCAGCGCGATTCGATCTGGTGATGCTCGAAACCACTCTGGAATATTTGGCCGCCAATCGTTGGCCACTCGCGTTGAGCCTCTCCGGCAGCACCCTGCGCGATCCAGCGCAGCTGCAACAAATACTCGATCAGCTCGAATCACTGCCCGAACTCGGGCCGCTGCTGACCCTGGAAATCGACGAACGCCAACTGCCGCCCCCCGAAGCACTGCAACACCTGAGTCACAGCCTGCTCAACACCGGTTATCGCGTCGGTTTGCAGCACTTCGGTGGCAGCTTCAATCAGATCGGCAACCTGACGCAGCTGGGGCTGGCTTACCTGAAAATCGACGGAGCCTACATTCGGGGTATCGATGAACAGACTGACAAGCGCCTGTTCATCGAAGCGATTTTTCGGGCGACCAACAGCATTGACTTGCCGTTGATTGCCGAAATGGTGGAAACGCAGGGGGAACTGGAAGTGATTCAGGAGCTGGGGTTGTTTGGGGTGATGGGAAGACTGATTGGGCCGCCGGAGCCGATGTAAGTCGCAAAGCCCGCGTCATCGTTCATCGCGAGCAGGCTCGCACCCACAGGTGATCGGGGTCGAGCTCTATGCCCCCGGAGTGCCTCAAGGCCGGCGATCCTCGACCCGAGCCTGGCTCTTGCTCCAATCGGTCAACAGGCTGTAAGCCACGGCCAGCAACGTCGGACCGATGAACAATCCGATAAACCCGAACGCAATCAGCCCGCCAAACACCCCGAGCAGCACAATCACCAACGGCAAATTCCCGCCCCGACTGATCAGGTACGGCTTAAGCACGTTGTCGACCCCGCTGATGATGAACATGCCCCAGCTCCCGAGGAACAACGCCATTCCGTACTCGCCCTTCCAGGCCAACCACGCCGTGGCTGGAATCCACACCAACGGCGGCCCCATCGGAATCAGGCTCAACAAAAACGTCACAATCCCCAGCACCAGCGCCCCAGGCACGCCGGCAATCAGAAAGCCGATCAACGCCAGCACGGCCTGAGCCGCTGCCGTACCGATCACCCCATTGACCACCCGCTGCACAGTGCCTGCCACCAGTTCGATGTAATAGCCGGCGCGTTCACCGATCAACCGTTCCAGCAACCCATGGACAAACACCGCCAACCGCGGCCCGTCCCGGTAGAAAAAGAACACAAAGACAATACTCAGCGCCAGCTCAAGGATACCGCCGCCGATCTGCGCACTGCGCGCCAGCAACCAGTTACCGACCTGACCCAGATAAGGCTTGATCGCCAGCATCATCGCCGCGCCTTGCTGATCGATGCTGTTCCAGATCCCCACCAACCGCTCGCCGACCAAGGGAATACTGCCCAGCCAGGTCGGTGCTTCAGGCAAACCGTCGACTTGCACATCCTTGATGAATGCCGTGGCATCGCGTACATGATCCGCCAGGTTGAAGCCCAGCCACACCAGCGGTGCTGCCACCAGTAACATCCAGCCCAGCGTCAGCAACAGCGCCGCCAGGGATTCACGACCATTGAGCCAACGGGTCAACAAACGCATCAGCGGCCAACTGGCAAACGCCAGCACCGCGCCCCAGAACAACGCCGACCAGAATGGCGCCATCACCCAGAAGCTCGCGCCAAACAGCACCAGGAGCAGAATCTGCACCAACAGCCGATCGTTATTGGGCATACAAGGTCTCGAAAAAATCAGTCAGCAAAAGAGTAGGCGAACGCGCAGAACGCGTTCGCTGAATGAAGCTTATCGCAACAGTTCGAAGTGCAGGCCAGAGCCTTCGACACTGCCGGTTTCCATCCGCGCCGCCCGTACACCCTGGTCGGTCAGCGCCTGACGCCAGGCTTCGGCATGGGGCCCGGAAACATTGACGCGCAACGTGGTGTCCAGGTTCAGGCCTCGGGAAATCAAGCGCAGCCAGGTGTCGTCAGGGTCGCCGTCGAGTTTGGGGAAATCAAGTTCACCGGTGCTCTTGAGCTGCCGCAGCAAGGTCGCGGAAGTCGGTAACAAGTCGCCCAATGGTGCAGCAGCGTCGAACTGTTCGACGTGCAGATAGGCTTTGCGATTGCCGCGCGTGATGCTGTAAAGCGCCACCAGCGTGTTGTCTTGAGGGGCTGTCAGACGCAGCAGCAAATAAGCCTGCTGATTATCGGCGCCATACAGCTTGGCATTGCCGAAGACTTCATTGGCCCACAGGCTGCTTTCGCCGCAATCACGGGCCTGACACCAGAACAGCAACTCGGCGCCCTGTTTTTGCAAGGCTTCGCGGGCGGCGGTAAAGGCATCAGTTGACGAATGCTCGGGTGGCAGCTCGTAGGTCACCGAGGTGGCATGCCCACGGGCGCTGACCTGACCGTCAAAGCGCAACTGGCCGCTGATCTTGCGGATCGAACCCAGCGGGTAGATCCGCTCAAGCTCGGCCGCTGGGCGATAGTCGACGATCTGCGCATCGGCCATGCGCGGCACGATCGGCAAGTCCTGACTGCCAGGGACATCAGCGGCAAATAAAAGAGGACTGAAACAACACAGCGCCAGCAGAGTGAGTGAACGCATGGATAGACTCATCGAATCAACATGGCCTGGGCACCTTTGATGACACTGTCGTCATCGATGCGCTCGGGCACCAGTAAACCGCGTTGTACCGCAGGGCGTGCCTCCAGGGTCGCCATCCAGCGCTGCAAGGCTGACAAGCCATCCACCGCGACACCGGACCATTCATGGCCACGGACCCACGGATAAGTGGCAATGTCGGCAATGCTGTATTCGCCCGCCAGAAACTCTACTGCTTGCAGACGCGTGTCGAGCACTTCATACAAGCGCCGGGTTTCGTGTTGATAACGGTCGATGGCGCCTTGGAGTTTTTCCGGAAAGTAACGGAAAAACACGTTGGCCTGGCCCTGCATCGGCCCGATTCCGCCCATCTGGAACATCAGCCACTGCAACACCACCGAGCGCCCCTTGGGGTCCTGGGGCAGCAGTTTGCCGGTCATCTCGGCGAGGTAAATCAGGATCGCGCCGGACTCGAACACGGCGAAATCGCCATTGGCACGGTCGACAATCGCCGGAATCCGCCCATTGGGATTGATCTTGAGGAACTCTTCGGACTTCTGTTCCTTTTTGTCGAAACTCAAGGCATGCACCGTATAGGGCAGGCCGAGTTCCTCGAGCACGATAGAGACCTTGTGGCCATTCGGGGTCGCAGCGGTGTACAGATCTATCATGGTTGTCTCCCATTTCAACCCGCCCAGCCTCGACAGTTGCCCGGCGCAAGTCAAGGAACGGCGAAGAACCGATTGAAACAGTCTGCGACAAGGTCGGCACCGGGTTCGTCATTCAGGTGCAAATGATGGCCGCCAGGCAACTGTTCAAGGCTAAAGGGTAGACGTTCCAGCAACTCGGGATGTTTGGCGAGCATGCCGTCAGCCGCGACCACCAGATGTGCAGGACAACTGACACGCTGGACGAAGGCCATTGCCTGTTCAGTGGTCAGACGTAGCGGTGATGGAAGGGTCAGGCGATTGTCGGTGCGCCAGGTATAGCCGCCCGGCACCGGCATCAAGCCGCGCTGGGCCAGCAGTTCGGCGGCTTCGCGACTGACCGCCACCAAACCTTTCATTCGTGCTTCGATGGCGCGATCGAGCGTGCTGTAGACCGGTTTGCGTTTTTCCCGTAGATCCAGCTGCGCTTGCAGGGCCATGCCCATACGCTCGGCGGCGTTTTCGCCTTTGTCTGTAGGAGGAATGATGCCGTCGATCAAGGCCAGATGAGTCACCCGCTCCGGCAACGACCCGGCCAGCACCAGCGAGACGATTGCCCCCAGGGAATGCCCCAGCAGTGCAAAACGCTTCCATCCCAACTGCTCGGCCACTTGCAGCACGTCATGGGCGTAGTCCCACAGCGCGTAACCGGCGCCGTTCGGCCGATGCCCCGAGTGACCGTGCCCGGCCATGTCCAGCGCGATGATGCGCAAGCCCTTGAGCTTGGGCGCCAGCCGGGCAAAGCTGTTGGCATTGTCCAGCCAGCCATGCAAGGCGATCACCGGCAAGCCGTCCTCGGGACCGAACAGGTGCGCCGCCAATTCGATATGCGGCAGGCTCAGGCGAACTTCTTCGACGACGCTGCTCATGCACAATCCTGTTGGCGGCGACCTTCCCAGCGACTGAACAGATTCTTCAGCAGCGTGGCCGTGTCTTGTGGACGTTCGAGGGGAAACATATGGCCACCGGGCATGGTCAGGGCCTCGCCAAGAGGCATGCGCCCGACGGAACGGGCGTGATGGCGCATCACCACGCGGCTCTTGTGCCCGCGAACCACCGCCAGCGGCACTTTCAACTGCCGTGCACGACCGGGGCTGGTGTGGGGCACCCCGCGGTAGATGCTGATTTCCGTGGCCGGGTCGAAACGCAGGCGCAGCTTGTCGCCGACCTTTTGCAAACCATGTTGAAGATAGGCCTCGAAGCATTCCGGGTCGAAGCCACGAAACAGGGTTTTGCCGGCGAAATACAGGCGAGCCGCTTCCAGATCTACGAACTCTTCCCGTCGTCCCAACGTACGACCGGCCGGGGTCAGGCGATCGATGAAACCGAAGCGCTTGGCAGCACGGATCACCCATTGATCGGCCCGGGTCAGCACCGGCGAATCGAGCATCACCACGCCGCGATACAGCTCAGGGCAACGCAACGCGGCGTGCAGGTGCAGCACGCCGCCGAAGGAATGACCAACGCCCCAGATCGGCTCGTACTGCTGTTTGAGGTGATGAATCAGCTCATCCACCAGATTGTTCCAGTTGTCGTCCGCCGGAAAACGCGGGTCATGGGCGTGCTGCTCCAGATGCGTCACCTGGTACTCGGGCGACAGTGCCGCGAACAACTTGCCGTAGGTCCCCGAAGGAAATCCATTGGCGTGGGCGAAAAATATCTGTTGCGACATACCTGCAAATCCATGAGCGAGAACAGGGGTTGATTGTCCGTAAGACCGTGTCCTACAGCAATGACCGTAACTGACAGGAATGATGACAGTCGGGTCAGGACGATGACCGTTCAGCATCCACTGAGAATCTTGTGGCGAGCGAGCTTGCTCCGGGCGGCGTTCCGACGTTCGGCTGCGCAGCAGCCGCAAAATTGGTGAATGCGGTGTAACCAGAGAGCGGTGCAATCCGGTTGGGGCCGCTTCGCGACCCAGCGGGAGCAAGCTCCCTCGCCACAAAAATTCGCCGGCCATGAATCTTTGGCTCGATCAGGAATCAACGCGCCGGCGGGTTCTCACCCAATGGCACCACCGCCATGGTCAGCCGCGACACGCAACTGGCCTTGCCCTCATCACTGCTCAAACGTATATCCCAGACATGCGTCGTACGCCCGATGTGAATCGCCTTGGCCACCGCCGTCACGCGTCCACTGCGCAGGCCGCGCAAATGGTTGGCGTTGATTTCCAGGCCCACGCAATAAAACTTGCTGGCGTCGATGCACAGGAAACTGGCCGTCGAGCCAACGGTTTCGGCCAGCACCACCGAGGCGCCACCGTGCAGCAAACCATAGGGCTGATGCGTGCGATGGTCGATGACCATGCTCGCGGTCAGGGACTCGTCATCGAAGGCTTCGAAGCGAATATCCAGCACTTCGCCGATGGTGTTTTTCTGCATAGCGGTCAACTGTTCGACGTTGGGAGCGGTGCGCCACAGACTCATCGTTGAGTTCCTTTGTTGGTGTTGTTCGTGGCTCAATCCTGCCACAGCACCGCCTCGCTGCGCTCGCTCCATTCTTCGAATCGCGCGCCGTAAGCCGCTTCGATCATGTTGCGCTTGATCTTCAGGGTCGGTGTCAGGAAGCCGTTTTCCACTGCCCAACTGTCCTTGACCACCACCAGCCGACGCAAGCGCTCATGCCTGTCGAGAACGCCGTTGACCTCCTCCAGCAGTCTTTCCAGACTTGAGTGCAAACCCGCCCGGGCCGATCCAATCGCGTCCTGCTGACCGACCGCCGACAGCACGCACAACCCCAGTGGTGCGCTCAGCCCATCGCCGACCACGCACACTTGTTCGATCCGCGAATGTACTGCCAGACGATTCTCGATCGGTGCCGGGGCAACGTATTTGCCTTTGCTGGTTTTGAAGATTTCCTTCAGACGCCCGGTCAGGCGCAGGTTGCCTTCGGCGTCTTCCTCGCCCTTGTCACCGGTACGCAAGAAGCCATCCTCGGTGATGGTTTCGGCGGTTTTCCCGGGTTCCTTGAAATAGCCGAGCATCGTCGCACCGCTGCGCACCAGTACTTCACCAGTCGGTTCGATACGCACTTCGACTTCCGGGCATGGCTGGCCGATCCAGCCAGGTTTGTTCTGACCTGGCTGGCCGATGTGAGAATAACCGCAACTTTCCGTCATGCCGTACACCTCCAGCACATCCAGCCCCAGCTTTCGGTACCAGAGCAGCAAGGTCTGCGGCACGGGCGCAGCACCGGACAAAGCGATGCGCAAGGCATCCAGCCCCAACCCGGCAAGGACTTTGTGCCCTACCCGTTTGCCGATGAAGGGCAAGCCGAGCAGGAAGTCGAGGCGTTTTGCCGGGATCTTGCTGTAGACGCCCATCTGGAATTTGGTCCATATCCGCGGCACGCCAAACAGCGCGGTCGGCCGGGCACGCTGCAAATCGGTAAGGAAGGTATCGAGGCTCTCGGCGAAGAATACGGTCTGCCCGGTGTAGATCGACGCCAACTCGACAAACATCCGTTCGGCGACGTGGCACAGCGGCAAGTAGGACAGCAGGCGATCCGACTCATTCAGGCCGAATAATTGCGTGCCGCGGGTGGTGGCAAATCCCAGGTTGCCGAAGCTGTGCATCACGCCTTTGGGCTGGCCCGTGGTGCCGGAGGTGTAAATGATGGTCGCCAGCTGATCGGCGGCGGGTTTGGGGTCGTCCTGAATCGGCGAGCTGCGTTGCAGATCGGCCCAGCTGAAATCGAAGGTGCCGGCCGGACACAGCGGCAAGCTGATGGTCGGCAGGTTGGGTTTGACCCCGGCGGACATGCCCGGCCAGTCATCCAGCTTGCCAATGAACACCAGCGCGGCTTCGGAGTGATCGAGCACCTGGGCCACGGAATCGGCGGTCAGATTGGGGTACAGCGGCACCGAGACATGCCCGGCCATCCAGATCGCCAGGTCGGCGATGATCCAGTGGGCGCAGTTTTTCGAGATCAGCGCGATGTGGCTGCCTTGTGGCAATTCGCGAGCCCGCAGCCAGTGGGCGGCACAGCGCACCTGATGGCCGACGTCGGCCCAGGTCAGCGTCTCGACCTGACCGCCTCCTGTCGGCTGGACCAGAAAGCGCTGGCGGGGATGACGGGCTTCGCGCTCGTAGAAAGCGTCCAATGGCAAACGGGAAGCAGCAGGCATGCGACTTGCTCCTTTATTTTTGGTCTGGAGCAAGCGTAGTCAACCAAGCAAGTGCTTGGTTGACTATTTCACACAAAAAACGGAACGCCATCGCCCTTGTAGGAGCGAGGCTTGCCCGCGAAGGAGCCTTCGAAAACGCTAAAAGCTTCGCGGGCAAGCCTTAATGCCAGTCAGATAAGCGCAAATCGGACCTGTAGGAGCCAGGCTTGCCGGCGAAGGCGTCCTTAAGTGCGCTTTCGCCGGCAAGCCTGGCTCCTACGAAGAGCGGTTCATTCGCTTAACTGACTGGCATTAGGGCAAGCCTCGCTCCTACAAAAGCAGAAGCAAAGGCCACAGCCAGAGCAAAGGCCAGAGCAGAAGCCGATTACGGCTGCTTGATGCCGTTAAGCCTCATCGACCCGATCAGCAGTTCATCGTTCTCCAGCTCCGCCAGGCCGGCGGTGCTGACTCTTTCCGGTGGATGTCCGGCGCCGTGCTGCAGATAGCTCAGCAGGTTGCCCACCAGCGGATTGTGACTGACCAGCAGGACATCACTCACCGATACAAGCTGCTCCGCCACCTTGTCCGGATCGGTATCCGGTGTCAGCCAGTCGACGGTGCGGATCTCTGGCTCGAAACCCAGCGCCTCACGCACCAGCAAAGCCGTCTCCTGTGCTCGCAGGAGAGGACTGGAGTAAATGGCGGTGAGCGGCTGACCGATCAGTTCGGCCGCGGTGCGCAACACCTCTTCACGCCCCTTGTCGGTCAATGCCCGCTCAGAGTCCGGGCGAGTACCGTGAGGCTCGGCTTCACCATGACGCAATACCCAGAGTTTCATAATTTCGGTTCCTCATCTCGGGCCGGATGCGGTGCTGGCGCCACAACGTGCGGGGCTTCACCTTCCGGTGTACGCGGCGTCGGCCAGTCGGCGAACGGCCAAGGCTTCTGGTCGCTGTGAAAGCTGCCGAAACGACCGATCTGCGCCAGAAACTGGCTCAGGCTGTCGCCGAAATTCATCAGGCTGGCGCTCGGTGCGCCATAAATCAAACGATAAATCAGCTGCACCAACACCACCGCACCGAGGATCAATTGCGCCACTTGCCAGACCAGCACATAGACAATCATCCACAGCACCCGCAGCAGGATGGATTCGTACTTGGCTTCTACTTTCTGATCGTTCATGTCTCACTCCGTTCCTATTGAGTAGAGGGTTCAGTTGAAATCGCTGGTGGAAATAAAGTCGACGTCGGTTTTCGGCTCGCCGCGCATCAGCAGCGCGATCACCTGCTCAAGCGTGCGCCCTTCGAACAGAATGGCATGTAATCCGGCGACCAGCGGCATATACACACCCACTTCCTGAGCCTTGGCCTTGAGCACCTTGAGGGTGTTCACCCCTTCGGCCACTTCGCCCAGGCGCGTCACCGCGTCCTCCAGGCTCAAGCCCTGGCCGAGGGCAAACCCGACCTGATAGTTGCGGCTTTTCGGCGACGAGCAGGTGACGATCAAATCGCCCACCCCCGCCAGCCCCAGGAACGTCATCGGGTTGGCACCTTGATTCACCGCGAAGCGGGTCATTTCCGCCAGTGCCCGGGTGATCAGCATGCTCTTGGTGTTTTCACCCATGCCCAATGCCACCGCCATGCCGGCGATGATTGCATAGACGTTTTTCAGTGCCCCGCCCAGCTCCACGCCAAAGCGGTCGGCGCTGGCATATACGCGAAAAGTCCGGCCGTGCAGCGCGGCCTGGACCTGCTGGCAAAGATCTTCGTCTTCGCTGGCGACCACCGTGGCGGTCAGCGCGTGTTCGGCGATTTCACGGGCCAGGTTCGGCCCGGACAGCACACCGATGCGCGCTTGCGGGGCGATGTCTTCAAGGATCTGGCTCATCAGCTTGAACGTGTGGGCTTCGATGCCTTTGGTCAGGCTCACCAGCAACTTGCCGCTCAACAGTTGGGCGTAGGGTGCCAGCACCGAGCGCAGCGCGCTGGACGGCAACGCGACGAAGCACAGGTCGCAGGCCTCCAGGGTGGTTTGCAGGTCTGTGACCGCCTCCACCGCCGCAAGAATCTTGATGCCTTTGAGGTAACGCGGGTTCTCGCGATCGACCCGAATGGCCTCGGCCTGCTCGGGGTCACGCATCCACAGCCGGACCTGATGCCCATTCTCGGCCAACAGATTAGCCACGGCGGTACCAAAACTTCCGCCTCCCAGGACCGCAATTGGGCGCTGTTCAGTCATATGCAATCCGTTAATCCATACCAGTGGCGATGTCGGCATTATACGGAGCGGCCCGGTGGCGGCCAGCCCCAGCATCAATTACCGACACTTGTAGAAAGAAGACCAAGAAAACCGAGGAAAATGCGTTCATCGTGACTGGAAAAGTCGTTGCGCTCGGTTAACATGCGCGCCAACTAATCGCTATCAAGGCCGTGCCGTGTCTTTTGGCTTTCCCTGCCCTCGCTCGCCGCTGGTACTGACGCTGATCTTCAGCTCGCCGCTGCTGGCCGACGACTTGTTCCTCGACAACGATCCGTTGCCGCAAGTGCTGACGGCGACGCGCCTGAAGCAGTCGCCTGCGGCTGTGCCGGGAAGCATGACGGTGATCGACAGCGAATTGATCAATGCCAGCGGGGCGCGGGACATCAGCGAGTTGCTGCGGCTGGTGCCGGGGATGATGGTCGGTAATATCAGCGGCAATCAGGCGGTGGTGAACTACCACGGCACCAACGCCAGTGAAGCGCGGCGCCTGCAAGTGTTGATCGATGGCCGCTCGGTGTACCGCGCAGGCCTGGCCACGGTGGACTGGAGTGATATTCCGGTGGCCATGGAAGACATCGAGCGCATCGAGGTTTTCCGTGGCCCCAACACCGTCAGTTACGGCGCCAACGCGCTGATGGCGGTGGTCAACATCATCACTCGCAAACCGGCCGACAGCCACGGCACGCGACTGAAAGTCACCCGTGGCCAGCGCGGCATCAATGATTTCTACGCCAGCCAGGGCATGGGCTGGGACAGCGGCGACTTGCGCCTGTCGCTGTCCGGCCAACAAGACGACGGCTTCGACTCGGACCGTACCGGTGCCGATTACCACGACAGCCGTCGCTTGAATCGCTTCAGCCTCGCCGTCAGCCAGACGCTCAATGAAAACCAGAGCATCGATTGGCAAATGAATGCCAAGGACGGGAGCAACCAGCGGCCCTATACCTACCGTCCGGTGTTCTCAGGGATTACCGACGCCGGGGACAATTCCGACGTCATCGCCAAGGACTATGCCGGCTCGCTACGCTGGAACCTGGACATCAATCCCGACCACAGCCTTTATATTCAGGGCTCGGCGCAACACTGGGATCGCCAGCAGACATGGCGCGCCTGCGACGCCGAGGTCTCGTTCAGCCCGGAGCTGACCGAGCTCTGGCAACTCAATCCGAATTACACCGAACGTCTGGCGCGCAACATGGTGCGCTTTACCGGCCTCGGTGCACCGGCAGGCACACCGGCCGAACAGGCTTTGGGCAATCAGGTGCTGGACCAATGGCAAAACGGCGCCCGACAAACCCTCTGCGGCGACATTGACCAGAGCGCCCGGGAATCGCGCTACGACCTCGAACTGCAAGACACGCTCAGCCTGTCCGACAGTCTGCGGCTGGTCAGCGGCCTGAACTATCGTTACGACCGGGCAGATTCCGAGACCTACTTCAACGGCACGCTCGACGACACCACTTGGCGGGCATTCGGCCAACTCGAGTGGCGCGCCACCGAACACTGGTTGCTGCAAGGCGGGGCGATGTTCGAAGACACCCGATTGACCGGCAACTCGCTAACCCCGCGGGTGGCGGTCAATTACCTGATCAATCCGCGGCACGGCTTGCGCGCGGTGTATTCGGAGGCCATCCGCTCGCCGGACATGTTCGAAAACAACGTCAACTGGAGCTACCAGGTAACCAACCTGCGACCCAGTGCCTACGGCCAGACCAGCGCTCGCTATTTCGTCAAGACCCGTGGCCCGG
Source organism: Pseudomonas sp. PGPR40 (assembly GCF_022014505.1). Taxonomy (NCBI): domain Bacteria; kingdom Pseudomonadati; phylum Pseudomonadota; class Gammaproteobacteria; order Pseudomonadales; family Pseudomonadaceae; genus Pseudomonas; species Pseudomonas sp. PGPR40. The sequence continues at coordinate 42,002 of NZ_JAKLSP010000033.1, forward strand.
GCGACCTCGAACAGGAACGCATGCGCTCCCGGGAATTGGGCTACAACGGCTACTTCGCCGAGTGGGGACTGGCGGTCGACGTGAAGCTGTTCTACGACGAAATCAGCGGCATGATCAGCGAACCGCTGCGTAACAACCAGTACATCGCCAGCAACTCGAACAGCTCTCGCTTCAGCGGGACTGAAACCCAGCTGGATTGGCGCGTCAGCAGCGCCGATCGTTTGCGCCTGACCTATGCCTACGTCGATGCCGACGCGAGCAACCCACTGGATGCACAACAGACTGCGCGCAACAGCGGTTCCGCCGGTTGGCTACGCAGTTGGGGCCACGGCTGGAACAGCGCGCTCTTCTACTATGGTGCCGACGCCCTCAACGGGTACCGCTTCGAACGGGTCGACACGCGCATCGCCAAACGCATTGGTTTGGGCAAAGCCAATCTGGAGCTGGCTGGAGTCCTCCAGCAACGCCTCGACAATCAGCCCACCACCTTCGTCGACAATAACTACGACGATCGCCGGGTGCTCTACTTCAGCGCGGAGCTGGAGTTCTAAGATGCAGTATCGCCCGTCACGGAAGACGCCAACCCTTGGCCGCCTGCTGGCCGGGTTGTGCCTGGTGTTTACCGGGCTGCTGTGCAATCTGCCAGCACGGGCCGCCGACATTCTGCTGACCGGTACCGAGGAGAGTCCCGGCGTGCAGTCTTTCGTTCAGGCCCTCAGCGAGTTGCGCCCCACCGACAGCGTACGCTTCCAGCCTCTTGCCAGCCTGCCGGCGCCAGGCCAATTGCCCGTTGGCATCCGTCTGATTTTACTGGACTTGCCCAGCCTCGACTGGCGCCTGCAAGACGCCCAAGGCCCGGCGACGCTGGTGCTGCGCATCAGTCGCCTGCAAGCCCGTCAACGCTTGGGCAATGCCCTGCCCCCGCATCTCAGCCTGCTCTGGAGTGATCCGCCGCTGGACCGACAGTTGCGCCTGATCCGACTGCTCCTGCCTGAAGCTCGGCGGATCGGCGTACTTTTCGACAGCCACAGCGAATTCTTGTTGAAGGAACTGCGTCAGACCGCCCTGCCCCTGGGCTTTGAAGTGATCACCGAGCGTTGGGAGGACACCAACGATAGCCGCCCTTTGCAGGCCCTGCTGAAGAACAGTGATGTGCTGTTGGGCCTGGACGACTCTGATCTGTACAACCCGAAAACCGTGAAAAACCTGCTGCTCAGCAGCTACGCGCGGCAACTGGCGCTGATCGGTCCCAACGCAGCTTTCGTCAGGGCCGGTAGCCTGGCCAGCACTTACAGCGACCAGAACGATTGGCTGAAGATTCTCGACGAGCTGCTCGACCGCCCCTCGAACACCTGGCCGCGCGCACTTTATCCGCAACACTTCAAGGTCTTGAGCAACCCGCAAGTGGCTCGTTCATTAAGTATTGAACTGATGAATGAAACCTCTGTCGCAGCACAGCTGGCCGAAGGAGAACGCCGCCCATGACCTTCCGTCGCGGTTGGGACATCAATACCCGCACCCAGATCATCAGCCTCGGCCCGGCCCTGTTGCTGACGTTGCTGCTGATCAGTTTTTTCACCTTCGTGCGAATCCAGGACCTGCGCCAGGAACTCAATCACACCGGTCAGCTGATCGCCAACCAATTGGCGCCGGCCACCGAATACGGGGTGATCTCGGGCAACAACGAGGTGCTCGAAAGCTTGCTCAAGGCGACGCTAGCCACGCCCAATGTGCGCTTTCTGGAAGTGCAGGACAGCACCAACCGGATTCTGGTGTATGTCGAGCAACCGTCGGAAGCCCACAACCGCTCGCATCAGGTCGAAGTGTTCCAGGCTCCGGTGCGCCTGCAACGCATCGCGCTCAACAATGACTTTTTCCAGAACAGTCGCACCGTCGCCAGTGCGCCGGGCGAGGATTATCTGGGACGGGTGATCGTCGGCCTGTCCAATGACGCCTTTAACCAGCGCCAGCAGGAAATCCTCTTCAAGGCCGGGATCCTGGCGTTGTTCGCACTGTTATTTACTTTTTTGCTGGCTCGGCGTCTGGCCGGCAGCCTGTCGCAACCGATCCACGACATCGGCAATGCGGTCAAGGCGATCCAGCAAGGCGACTACAAAACACCCCTGCCGATTGTCGACGACACCGAACTGGGCGCCCTGTCGCAGCACATCAACAACCTTGCCCAAGGCCTTGAGCAAGCCAGTCGCGAACAGCATCAGGCCATGGCGCAATTGATCCAGACCCGCGAGGAAGCGGAAAAGGCCAACAACGCCAAATCCGAGTTCCTGGCGATGATGAGCCATGAATTGCGCACGCCGATGAATGGCGTGCTGGGCATGCTGCAACTGCTGGAAACCACCGAGATGACCGAGGAGCAGATCGAGTACGCGGCGCTGGCTTCGGAATCCACCGAACACCTGCTCAAAGTGATCAATGACATTCTCGACTTCTCACGCATCGAGCGTTCGGAACTGGAGCTGGAGCACATTGCGTTCAACCTCGCCGACTTGATCGGCAGTTGCGCCCAGTCGTTCCAGCACAGCGCGGTGCAACGCGGGCTAGATATGCAATTGCGGATCCCCGAGGACATGCGCACCCTTCAGGTTCAGGGCGATCCGACGCGAATCCGGCAGATTCTGGTCAATCTGGTCGGCAATGCACTGAAGTTCACGGAACGGGGCCGCGTCACCATCGAACCGCAGTGGCAATCCCTGGATCACGAACTGCTGTGGTTCACCTGCACCGTGCGCGACAGCGGGATCGGCATCCCGGCCGAAAGCCTGGAATTGATGTTCAACGCGTTCCAGCAGGCCGACAGTTCTATTTCAAGACGTTACGGCGGCACCGGACTGGGGTTGCCGATTGCCCGCACGCTGGCTGAGCGGATGGGCGGCACCTTGCGTGCTCAGAGCGAAGAAGGCGTTGGCTCGGTGTTCACCCTGGAAATCCCTTTGGCTCTGTACAAGCAGCCACTGCCGGTGCTGCCCCCTCGAGGACATACCGGCAATGACCACGGCGAAGGTCGCAATGTGCTGCTGGTCGAGGATAATCCGGTCAATCGCACCGTCGTCGAAGCAATGTTGCGCAGCCTGGGCTTTACTGTCAGCGTCGCGACCGATGGTGCTCAAGCGGTGCGCAGTGCCGAAAGCCTGATTTTCGAAGCGATTCTGATGGACTGCCGACTGCCGGTCATCGACGGTTACGAAGCCACCCGACAGATTCGCCAACTACCCGGCTGCGCTGACGTGCCGATCATTGCGCTGACAGCCAATGCCTTGCAGGGCGACCGCGAAGCCTGTTTATCGGCGGGAATGAATGATTACCTGGCCAAGCCCTTCAAACGCACTGATCTGCAGCAAATTCTGCAGCGATGGGTGCAGTAGAACAGGCCTTTCGGCTATCTGCGACTGGCGTGAACGACGAAAGTGCGGCAGTCTTAGGCACCCGAACAGGCCCGAAAAGGGGCTTGAATAATAATTTCAGTGCACAAGTGTACATTCATGTCCTTGGCGCTGTGACTTTCACCACAACGCAATAGTCTATGAGTAGGCTGCTGACTCGAGGCATGAACGCTTCGATCGGCCGGGAAGATTCGCCCCACCCTGCCGCATGGACTATTGAGGAGCTCGCATGACCAAACAAAACGCCTTTACTCGGGAAGACCTGCTGCGCTGCAGTCGCGGTGAGCTGTTTGGCCCAGGTAACGCGCAACTGCCCGCCCCGAACATGCTGATGGTCGATCGCATCACCCTGATCAGCGAAGAGGGTGGCAAGTACGGCAAAGGTGAATTGGTCGCCGAGCTGGATATCACTCCAGATCTGTGGTTCTTCGCCTGCCACTTCGAAGGTGATCCGGTGATGCCGGGCTGCCTGGGCCTCGATGCCATGTGGCAACTGGTCGGTTTCTTCCTCGGCTGGCAAGGTCTGCCGGGCCGCGGTCGCGCCTTGGGTTCGGGCGAAGTGAAATTCTTTGGCCAGGTACTGCCGACCGCCAAGAAAGTCACCTATAACATCCATATCAAACGCGTCCTGAAGGGCAAGCTGAACCTGGCGATTGCCGATGGTTCGGTGACCGTCGACGGCCGCGAAATCTATACCGCCGAAGGCCTTCGGGTCGGCGTGTTCACCTCCACTGACAACTTCTAAGGGTTATCCGCATGCGCCGCGTCGTTATCACTGGTCTGGGCATCGTTTCGTGCTTGGGCAATGACAAAGAGACCGTCTCCGCTAACCTGCGTGCAAGCCGCCCTGGCATCCGGTTCAACCCGGAATATGCCGAAATGGGTCTGCGTAGCCAGGTTTCCGGCTCCATTGACCTTCCCCTCGAAGAACTGATCGATCGCAAGATCTTTCGCTTCGTCGGCCACGCGGCGGCTTACGCCTACCTGGCCATGAAAGATGCCATCGCAGATTCCGGTCTGACCGAAGAGCAAGTCTCCAACCCGCGTACTGGCCTGATCGCCGGTTCCGGTGGCGCCTCCACGCTGAACCAGATGGAAGCGCTGGATATCCTGCGCGAGAAAGGCGTCAAGCGCGTCGGTCCATACCGCGTCACGCGGACCATGGGCAGCACGGTTTCCGCTTGCCTGGCCACGCCGTTCAAAATCAAAGGCGTGAACTACTCGATCTCTTCCGCCTGCGCCACCAGTGCTCACTGCATCGGTACCGCTGTGGAGCAGATCCAGTTGGGCAAGCAGGACATCGTCTTTGCCGGTGGCGGTGAAGAAGAGCATTGGAGCCAATCGTTCCTGTTCGATGCCATGGGTGCCTTGTCCAGCCAGTACAACGAAACCCCGGAAAAAGCCTCGCGTGCCTATGACAAAAACCGTGATGGTTTCGTCATCGCCGGCGGTGGCGGTATGGTCGTGGTCGAAGAGCTGGAACACGCTCTGGCCCGTGGCGCGAAGATCTACGCGGAAATCGTTGGCTACGGCGCGACCTCCGACGGCTACGACATGGTCGCTCCAAGCGGCGAAGGCGCCATCCGCTGCATGCAGATGGCCATGTCCACCGTCGACACTCCGATCGACTACCTGAACACCCACGGCACCTCGACTCCGGTCGGCGACTCCAAGGAAATGGAAGGCGTGCGTGCCGTGTTCGGCGACAAGGCTCCGGCCATCAGCTCCACCAAGAGCCTGTCGGGTCACTCCCTGGGCGCCGCTGGCGTTCAAGAAGCGATCTACTGCCTGCTGATGATGGAAGGCAACTTCATGGCGGGTTCCGCCAACATCGAGGAACTGGACCCGGAAGTGGCAGACATGCCAATCCTGACCAAGACTCGCGAAGACGCCACCATCAACACCGTGATGAGCAACAGCTTCGGTTTCGGTGGCACCAACGCCACGCTGGTACTGAAGCGCTGGCAGGGTAAGTAATACCCCGCCGCTTCGCCGTAAACAAAAACGCCCCGACTGGTTCGGGGCGTTTTTTTTGGTGCCAGCTTTCTGTAGGAGCCAGGCTTGCCGGCGAAGGCGTACTCAAGGATGCCTTCGCCGGCAAGCCTGGCTCCTACAGGTAATCAGGTTCAAATCCACGTTCTGCATAATGACCGCATTGTCCTTTAATCAGTAACTGTGGCGAGGGCGCTTGCTCCCGCTTGACTGCGTAGCACTCACAAAAATCGGCAATTGCTGCCAGATTTTCAGGGCCGCTACGCAGCCCAACGTCGGAACGCCGCCCGAAGCAAGCTCGCTCGCCACAAAGGCTTACCACATCAGGTCATCGGGAATCTGATAAGCCGCATACGGATCGTCTTCAGCGCTGACTTCTTCTGTCTGCACATTCAATTGCACGATGCGCTGTGGATCGCGCTCCTGAATCTTCAGGGCCGCTTCACGAGGGATCACTTCGTAACCACCGGCGTGGTGCACGATCGCCAGCGAACCGCTGCTGAGTTTGTTGCGCATCAGGCTGTTGACGGAGATGCGCTTGACCTTCTTGTCGTCGACGAAGTTGTAGTAGTCCTCGGTGGTCAGCTTGGGCAGGCGCGAGACTTCAATCAATTGCTTGACCTGGGCGGCGCGGGCCTTCGCTTCGGCCTTCTCCTGCTGCTGACGGTTCAGCTCCTGGTCGCGCTTGACCTTCTCGGCCATGGCTTCCTGAGCGGCGCGCTGCTGGGAGTCATCGAGTTCGATCTGACCTTTGTGGGCCAGACGTTGCTGCTTCTGCTTCTCTTTGCCGACCTGTTTGGCCTGCTTTTGGTTGACCAGCCCTGCTTTGAGCAACTGGTCGCGAAGGGAAATGCTCATGGTGCTTATTTCTCACTTAGGCAACTGCTCAACCGCAGCTGGGCAAATTCTTTTCCTGACGTTTGGCTTCGCCCCACAAGGCGTCCAACTCTTCGAGGGTGCAATCTTCTATGGGACGGTGGGTGTCGCGCAATGCCTGTTCGATAAATCGGAAGCGTCTTTCAAATTTTGAGTTGGCGCCGCGCAGTGCGGTTTCCGGATCGACCTTGAGGTGTCGCGCCAGATTGACCACGGAAAACAGCAAATCGCCGACTTCATCGGCAATCGCTGCCGAGTCATTGTCGGCCATGGCTTCGAGCACTTCATCGAGCTCTTCGCGAACCTTGTCGAGCACCGGCAAGGCGTCCGGCCAGTCGAAACCGACCTGCCCTGCGCGCTTCTGCAGTTTTGCCGAACGGGACAACGCCGGCAATGCGGCTGGCACGTCGTCGAGCAAGGACAACTGCTCCGGCGTCGAAGACTTCTCGGCGCGTTCTTCAGCCTTGATCTCTTCCCAGCGTTGCTTGACCTGTTCTTCATTCAGACGCGGGATATCCAGTGGCGCATACAGATCACCGGTGGGGAACACGTGAGGATGACGGCGGATCAGTTTGCGCGTGATGCTGTCGACCACGCCATCGAACTCGAATCGCCCTTCTTCCCGGGCCAGTTGGCTGTAATAAACCACTTGGAACAACAAGTCGCCCAACTCACCCTGCAAGTGATCGAAATCCCCGCGCTCGATGGCATCGGCGACTTCGTAGGCTTCCTCGAGGGTATGCGGGACGATGGTCGCGTAGGTTTGCTTGATGTCCCACGGGCAGCCGTACTGCGGGTCGCGCAGGCGGTTCATCAGGTGCAATAGATCTTCAAGTGAATACATCTTCTAGCAATCTCTACATACCTGTAGGAGCGAGGCTTGCCCGCGAAGGCGGTGTGTCAGGTATGCCGCCTTCGCGGGCGAGCCTCGCTCCTACAAATCTCACCATCAATTTCCGTGCAGGTCTCTCACGGCGTGCGGTTACGGCGGGTTTCGATGATGTTCGGCAATTGGGAAATCCGCCCCAGCAACCGTCCCAATGCATCCAGCCCCGGAATCTCGATGGTCAGGGACATCAACGCCGTGTTGTCCTCTTTGTTCGAACGGGTGTTGACCGCCAGCACGTTGATCCGCTCGTTGAGCAGCACCTGCGACACGTCACGCAGCAGACCGGAACGGTCGTAGGCGCGAATGATGATGTCCACCGGATAGGTGAGCACCGGCACCGGGCCCCAACTGACCTGGATGATCCGCTCCGGCTCGCGCCCGGCCAGTTGCAGCACCGAGGCGCAATCCTGACGGTGAATGCTCACGCCACGGCCCTGGGTGATGTAACCGACGATCGCATCCCCCGGCAGCGGCTGGCAGCAGCCGGCCATCTGGGTCATCAGGTTGCCGACGCCCTGGATCTGAATGTCGCCGCGCTTGCCTGGCTTGTAGCCTGTGGCTTTGCGCGGGATCAGTTCCAGCTGTTCGTTGCCGCGCTCCGGCTCGACCAGTTGCTGCGCCAGGTTCACCAGTTGCGCCAGGCGCAAATCGCCTGCGCCCAAGGCGGCGAACATGTCCTCGGCGGTCTTCATGTTGGCCTTTTCGGCCAGCTTGTCGAAGTCCACCTGCGGCAGGCCGAGGCGATTGAGTTCGCGCTCGAGCAAGGTTTTACCGGCCGCGACGTTCTGATCGCGCGCCTGCAATTTGAACCAGTGAACGATCTTCGCCCGCGCCCGCGAGGTGGTGATGTAGCCCAGGTTCGGGTTCAGCCAGTCGCGGCTCGGAGTGCCGTGCTTGCTGGTGATGATCTCGACCTGTTCACCGGTTTGCAGGCTGTAGTTGAGCGGCACGATCCGCCCGTTGATCTTGGCGCCGCGGCAGTTGTGACCGATTTCGGTGTGCACGCGGTAGGCGAAGTCGAGCGGTGTCGCGCCCTTCGGCAAGTCGATGGCGTGACCGTCCGGGGTAAAGATGTAGACCCGGTCCGGCTCGATATCGACCCGCAGTTGTTCGGCAAGGCCACCAATATCACCGAGTTCTTCATGCCACTCGAGCACCTGACGCAGCCAGGAGATTTTCTCTTCGTAGTGATTGGAACCGGATTTGACGTCGGTACCTTTGTACTTCCAGTGCGCGCACACCCCCAACTCGGCTTCTTCGTGCATGGCGTGGGTGCGGATCTGCACTTCCAGCACCTTGCCTTCAGGGCCGATGACCGCGGTGTGCAGCGAGCGGTAGCCGTTCTCTTTCGGGTTGGCGATGTAGTCGTCGAACTCTTTCGGGATATGCCGCCACAGGGTGTGGACGATGCCGAGCGCGGTGTAGCAGTCGCGCATTTCCGGCACCAGCACGCGAACCGCGCGCACGTCGTAGATCTGGCTGAACTCCAGGCCCTTGCGCTGCATCTTGCGCCAGATCGAATAGATGTGTTTGGCCCGGCCGCTGATGTCGGCATCGACACCGGTGGCCTGCAACTCGTCTTTGAGTTGGGTCATCACGTCGGCGATAAAGCGCTCGCGATCCAGCCGTCGCTCGTGGAGCAACTTGGCGATCTGCTTGTACTGATCGGGCTCGAGGTAACGGAAGGACAGATCCTCCAGCTCCCACTTGATGTGACCGATACCGAGGCGGTGGGCAAGCGGCGCGTAAATGTCGAAGACTTCACGGGCGACGCGGTTGCGCTTCTCGTTGTCGGCGGTTTTCACCGCGCGGATGGCACAAGTGCGCTCGGCCAGTTTGATCAGCGCGACGCGCACGTCGTCGACCATGGCCACCAGCATTTTGCGCAGGTTTTCGACCTGGCCCTGAGTGCCCAGCACCAGGGATTGACGGGGGCTCAGGCTGGCGCTGATCGCCGCCATGCGCAACACGCCGTCGATGAGTTTGGCGACCACCGGACCGAAACGCTGGCTGACCGCCGGCAATTGGATCTGGCCTTCACGCACGCCGCGGTACAGCACGGCGGCGACCAACGAATCCTGGTCGAGTTTGAGGTCGGCGAGAATCTCGGCGATCTCAAGGCCCGTGCGGAAACTCGAGGTCCCTTCGGACCACAGATTCTTCGCCGCATTGGCTTGTTGTTCGGCCTCACGAGCGAACTCGCAGGCTTCCTTCAAGGCTTCGCGATCCAGTGCCGTATCGACACTGACCGCATGATCGAGCCAAGCCTCGAGATTGATACTGCCGTCCGTGTTGATCGGCTGGTGTGCTCTCACCTGTACCATCTTGCTTTACCTTCCCTACGACGCAGATTCAATGCGTCAAATCGCTGACCTTCGCTGCCCGTGTGCATTCGCGGGCTAAGACGAATGCGTTTTGCACGCGCGGATCAGTCGGACCAGACGAGCCGTCCTAGCTCGCTTCAAATAACGCCATGGCCTCGACATGTGCCGTCTGAGGAAACATATCGAGAATCCCGGCACGTTTTAACCGGTAGCCCTGCTTGATCAATTCGACCGTGTCGCGCGCCAGCGTTGCAGGGTTGCACGACACATACACCAATCGTTTGGCACCCAGGGACGCCAGCTTGCGCACCACCTCGAAAGCACCATCGCGAGGTGGGTCCAAGAGTACCGCACAAAAGCCTTCACCGACCCATTCGGCATCGGCCAAAGGCTGGGATAAATCGGCCTGAAAAAACTTCGCATTATGCAAATTATTGCTGGCAGCATTCGCGGCGGCCCGTTCGACCATCGCCTGCACGCCCTCCACCGCCACCACTTCGCGAACAGTTTTGGCCAGCGGCATGGCAAAGTTGCCCAACCCACAAAACAGGTCCAGAACCCGCTCATCAGATTTCGGCGCCAACCACGCCAACGCCTGGGCGACCATTGCTTCGTTGACCCCGGCGTTAACCTGGATGAAATCTCCCGGCCGGTACGCCAGGTTCAAGTCCCACTGTTCAAGGCGATAACCCAGCGACTGATCGGCCTCGACCGGTTGCGGCTCGCCATCGCCATGCAGCCACAATTGAGCGTCATGGAACGCGCAGAATTCCTTGAGGATGGTCAGGTCGGCTTCGGACAACGGCGCCATGTGCCGCAATAACACCGCCAATGACGAACCACTGAACAACTCCACATGCCCCAGCGCCTGAGGTTTGCTCAAGCGTCGCAGCATCTCCGGCAAGCGGCTCATGATCGGTTGCAAGGGCTGTACCAGCACCGGGCATTCGTTGATCGCGACGATGTCCTGACTGCCGGCAGCGCGGAAGCCGACTTCAAGTTTTTTCGCTTTCATATCCCAACGCACCGCCACGCGGGCGCGACGACGGTAGCCGAATTCCGGACCGCTCAACGGCGCTGCCCACTCATCAGGTTCGACACCGGCAACCCGCGACAATTGCTCGGCGAGCATGCGCTGTTTCAGGGCGAGCTGTTCGTTGTGGGGCAAATGCTGCACGCTGCAACCACCGCAGCGACCGGCATGAGCGCACGGTGCCGGGCGGCGCAATTCACTGGCCTGGAACACCCGTTCGGTGCGCGCCTCGACCACTTTGCCGTGGGCGCCCAAGACCCGCGCTTCGACGTCTTCACCGGCCAATGCGCCGATGACGAACCAGGTGCGGCCTTCGAAAAACGCGATACCGCGACCGTCATTGGCCAGGCGCTCGATGGTCAAGCGCTGCTTTTTGCCGGTCGGGACTTGCGGGGCCTTGCTGCCGCCCGTGGGCTGGAAGCGCAGGCCTCTCTCTTGCTTGGCCATCAGTTGGGAGCGTCGAAAATGCCGGTCGACAGGTAACGGTCGCCACGGTCACAGATGATCGCGACGATTACCGCATTTTCAACTTCTTTGGACAGACGCAGCATCGCCGCCACGGCACCGCCCGAAGACACGCCGCAGAAGATGCCTTCTTCGCGCGCCAGACGACGGGTCACGTCTTCGGCTTCGCTTTGCGCCATGTCGACGATCCGGTCCACGCGCTCGGCCTGGTAGATCTTCGGCAGGTATTCCTGCGGCCAGCGACGGATGCCCGGAATCGCCGAACCTTCCATCGGTTGCAGCCCGATGATCTGCACGTTGTCGTTCTGCTCTTTCAGATAGCGCGAAACACCCATGATGGTGCCGGTGGTGCCCATCGAGCTGACAAAATGGGTGATGGTGCCTTCGGTCTGACGCCAGATTTCCGGACCGGTGGTGGTGTAATGCGCTTCAGGGTTGTCACCGTTAGCGAACTGATCCAGCACCTTGCCGCGGCCTTCGGCCTCCATTCGCTGGGCGAGATCGCGAGCGCCTTCCATGCCTTCTTCCTGACTGACCAGAATCAGCTCGGCGCCATAGGCCGTCATGGCGGCTTTACGCTCGGCGCTGGAGTTGTCCGGCATGATCAGGATCATCTTGTAACCCTTGATCGCCGCGGCCATGGCCAGGGCGATCCCGGTATTACCCGAGGTCGCTTCGATCAGCGTATCGCCGGCGTGGATCTGCCCGCGCAATTCGGCGCGGGTGATCATCGACAGCGCCGGACGGTCCTTGACCGAACCCGCCGGGTTATTCCCTTCGAGTTTGAGCAAAAGGGTGTTGCTGGTGGCGCCGGGCAGGCGCTGCAAACGGACCAGCGGAGTGTTGCCGACGCAATCGGCGATGGTTGGGTACTGCATGGTCATGGCGTATTCGCAATCCAGACTGCGGGGCCGCCTATCATACCGGCAAACGTGCGCAGGCCATATCACGCAAAGTAAGGGGCTTATGGCTAATGGGAATAAGCAGTCTGAACGGGTTCAGGATTCCCTTGCTTGCGCGACATTCAATGCATAGAACTCATGCAATTTGGCCTGCAATAGCTGTTTGTCCGGTAGCTGGACTTGATACTCAGCAATCAACGCGGGCGACAGGCTGCGGTTAAGGGCGTATTCGACCACCTCATCATCCTTACTGGCACACAGCAATACACCAATGGCCGGGTTTTCGTGGGGTTTGCGCTCCTTGCGATCCAGCGCTTCCAAATAGAAGTTCAATTTGCCCAAATACTCCGGTTTAAAACGACCGACCTTAAGCTCAATGGCTACAAGACAATTTAGGCCACGGTGGAAGAACAGCAGATCCAGGGCAAAATCACACCCACCCACTTGAAGCGGATACTCGGAACCGACAAAGCAGAAATCGCGGCCGAGCTCGCTCAGGAATTCTTTGAGGCGCGCCATCAACCCTTTATGCAGATCAGTTTCGGCATGGCCACTCGGCAGATCGAGAAAATCGAGCATGTAGGCGTCGCGAAATATCTCAAGCGCTGCCGGGTGGGCTTGTCTCAGCACTGCTGAGATTTTTGCTGGTTGGGTCACGCTTCGTTCGAACAGTGCGGTCTTGAACTGACGCTCTAGTTCGCGCTTCGACCATTTTTCCTGAACTGCCAAACGGACGTAGAATTCCCGCTCTTCCGGCCGTTTACTCTGGCTGAAAATGATCAGGTTGTGCGACCAGGACAATTGTCGCACCAGTGGTGCGACTTTCTCTTCGGCGTGATAAGTCTCATAGAACTGGCGCATGCGAAACAAGTTCGACCGGGTAAAACCGCGCAACCCAGGTTGAGACGTGGCCAGATGCTCAGCCAGTTGGCTGACCACAGAATCGCCCCACTCAGCCTGTTCCAGCTTGCGACTGATGTAAGCACCCACCTGCCAATACAGCTCGATCAACTGGGTATTCACCGCCTGCATGGCCTGCTGTTTGGCACTTTGAATCAACGCAAGCACTTCATTGAAACGGTCGTCGGTTGCGTTGTCGGGGACGCTGGATGCATTCATGCCGAACTCCTTGAGGACGAGGAAAAACGCGAGTCTATTCCCTCGAATCAGGCATAAGGTGTCGGCAATACCCTTTAGGAAAGGTCGTACAAATAAACGGGAACGCTCCGGCAAAAGCTGAACGGCGGTGGCTGGGAGGGCCGCATCGCGAGCAGGCTCGCTCCCACAGGAGTCGAGGTTGATCACACAATTTGTGGCAGACACACGTCCATTGTAGGAGCGGGCTTGCCCGCGATAGCGTCATCACTGACACCGTCATCATCTGCCAGCATTCTCATATTCAGCCGCAACCCTGCCCCGGTATTCTCCGCCCACAAACGCCCACCTTGCCGCTGCACCGCATTCCTCGCGATGCTCAACCCCAATCCGAATCCACCATCCCCCGGCCGCGATCCATCGAGCCGGATGAACGGCGAGAAGATCCGCTCAAGATCCTCGTCAGCCACCCCACCGCCCTCGTCTTCCAGCCACAGGTGCCAGAAGTCGCCATCGCGCCGACTACCGAGCGTCACAATGCCGCCCTTGGGGGAATGACGAATGGCATTGCGCAGAATGTTTTCCAGTGCCTGGGCCAGCGTATTGAGATGGCCGCGCACCCAGCAGGATGCATCCACCGCGCAGTGCAACTGACTCGCCGGCCAGCCACTTTCATAGCAGGCATTTTCCGTGAGCATTTCCCACAAGGCCTGGACCTGGATCGCTTCATCGGGCAATGGTGTGCGCTCGGTGTCGAGCCAGGCGAGTTGCAGGGCGTCTTCGACCAGACGCTGCATGCCGTCGACTTCCCGGCCAATACGTTCGCGCAGTTGCCCCAAATCCTGCTCGCTTTCGCTGGCCACCCGCAGCCGGCTCAGCGGTGTGCGCAATTCATGGGACAGGTCGCGCAGCAGTTGTTGTTGCAGGGCCACCGTACTTTGCAGGCGTTCGGCCATGTGATCGAAGGCTCTGCCCAGTTCCCCCAATTCATCCGAGCGGTTGGTGGTGCGACTCGATAAACGCACAGTCAGTTGGTCGGCGCGCCAGGCGTTGGCCTGTTCGCGCAGGCTGTTCAATGGCACGACCAACAATCGATACAACCCCACGCACAGCAGCAGGGTGAACAGCCCGGGAATAACCCCATTGGTGATCACCCGCCAAAACACCCGGTAACGTCCGGGCATGAAACGCTGAGGCAACTCGATTACCAGACTGCCGACAGACGGGTCGTTGGGAAACGGGATTTTCAACCACGGCAGGCCCTGGTGACGCCGACTCACTGGCCAATCCAGACCACGCAAAAAGGTCAGGCGCTGGATTTCCTGGTTAGTCAGCGGATGATTACTCAGGGATTGCAAGTCACCGCCGACGATGCCGACCCAGGTCGACTCGCGCTGGCCGACACGCTGCAACCAGGCATCAATGCCTGCTCTCTGCTGTACGTTCCACGCCCGCTCCGCCTCGGCGGCGTAGCGCGTCAGGGTGCCCCGGGCCTCGTCGGACAGGAACAGGTTTTTCTTTTCCATGTAGCGGCCCCAGGACCAGCTCAACCAGATCATCAGCAGACAGAACGCCACCAACAAGCAAGCCAGTTTCCAGAACAGTGAATGCCTGCCCGGCACGTCAGACCATTTCATCGGCCGCACTCAAAACATACCCTTTGCCCCAGACCGTACGCACTTCGCGCTCGGTGTAGTCGATGGCCTTGAGCTTGCGGCGGATCTGGCTGATGTGCATGTCGAGGCTGCGGTCATGGGGCGCATAACCGCGCTGCAACACCTGCTGATAAAGGAACGCCTTGCTCAGTACTTCATCACTGTTGCGATTCAATGTATCCAGCAACCGATATTCACTACGGGTCAGGCCGGCCGCGTGCTCGCCAAAAAACACCTCGCACAGCTTATCGTCGAAACGCAGGCTGTCCATCGCAGGGGCAAGCGGTGCCAGTGCCGGCAGCCGGTCGAGCGCTACCCGCCGCAGGATCGCCTCGATGCGCACCCGCAACTCGGCCATGCTGAACGGTTTGGGCAGGTAATCGTCGGCGCCAAGGCGAAAGCCACTGATGCGATCTGCCTCGGCGCCCAACGCCGACATCAGCACCACCGGCGTGGAATGGCTCTGACGCAGCTGGGTCAGCACCGCCAAGCCATCCAGCCCCGGCAGCAGAATATCCATCAACACCACATCGAAGGCTTGCTGGCGCGCAATGGCCAACCCTTCCTGACCGTTCTGGCACCAGGTCACCTGAAAACCGCAGCGCCCCAGATGTTCATGGACATAAGCACCGAGCACCAGATCGTCTTCGATGGAGAGGATGCGGGGATGACCAACAGAGATGGGAGTCATGAGTATCTGCAAATAATTCTCAATTGCCGATTATTCAAGATTGCCTCGCCAGGGGCAACCCAAGGTTGATCCCCCAAGACTAAAGCGCGGAACTGGCCGACGAATGACGACATCAATTTTACTAAGATTGCCCGCCTGCAAATCGCTACACTGCGCAGGTGGCGCGTGCCGGACGCATGTGCAGGTCAATAAACAGCTGGATGCGGGAGAAATGCGTGCTCAAGAAACTGGGAATCAAAGGCCGCGTGCTGTTGCTGACCCTGTTGCCGACCACCCTGATGGCGCTGGTTCTGGGCGGCTATTTCACCTGGATGCAGCAATCGGACCTGCAATCCCAACTCATGCAGCGCGGCGAAATGATTGCCGAACAGTTGGCGCCGCTGGTAGCCCCGGCGATGGGTCGCAAAGACGACGAGCTGCTGGAACGCATTGCCACCCAGTTCCTGGAACAAACCGACGTGCGCGCGGTGACTTTCCTCGCCCCCGACCGCTCACCGCTGGCCCACGCCGGCCCGACCATGCTCAATCAGGCCCCTTTGGGCAACGGTTCACAGCTGTTGCGCCGCAGTGGCAATGACGCCACGCGTTACCTGCTGCCGGTGTTCGGCAAGCACCGCAACCTGGCCGGTGCTCCGATCACCGATGAAGCCGACCGTCTGCTGGGTTGGGTCGAACTCGAGCTGTCCCACAATGGCATGTTGCTACGCGGTTACCGCAGCCTGTTCGCCAGCCTGCTGCTGATCGGCGGGGGGTTGGCCGGTGCTGCGCTATTGGCGTTGCGCATGGGACGGACTATCAACCGACCGTTGAGCCAGATCAAACAAGCCGTGGCGCAGCTTAAGGACGGTCATCTGGAAACTCGTCTGCCGCCTCTCGGCAGCCAGGAGCTGGATGAACTGGCGTCCGGCATCAACCGCATGGCCGGAACCCTGCAGAACGCTCAGGAAGAATTGCAAAACAGCGTCGACCAGGCCACCGAAGACGTGCGTCAGAACCTGGAAACCATCGAAATCCAGAACATCGAACTGGACCTGGCGCGCAAGGAAGCCCTGGAAGCGAGCCGGATCAAATCCGAGTTCCTGGCCAACATGAGCCATGAAATCCGCACACCGCTCAACGGCATTCTCGGCTTCACGCATCTGTTGCAAAAAAGCGAATTGACCCCGCGCCAGCTCGATTACCTGGGCACCATCGAAAAATCCGCCGACAGCTTGCTGGGGATCATCAACGAGATTCTCGACTTCTCGAAAATCGAGGCTGGCAAACTGGTGCTCGACCATATTCCGTTCAACCTGCGCGACCTGCTGCAAGATACTCTGAACATCCTCGCTCCAGCCGCTCACGCCAAAGAGCTTGAGCTGGTGAGCCTGGTTTATCGCGATACGCCACTGTCGCTGGTGGGCGATCCGCTGCGACTCAAGCAGATCCTTACCAACCTTGTGAGCAATGCGATCAAGTTCACCCGCGAAGGCACTATCGTTGCCCGGGCCATGCTCGAAGAAGAGCATGAAGACAGCGTGCAACTGCGCATCAGCATTCAGGACACCGGCATCGGTCTGTCGAATCAGGACGTGCGCGCCTTGTTCCAGGCTTTCAGCCAAGCCGATAACTCGCTGTCCCGGCAACCTGGCGGCACCGGCCTGGGGCTGGTAATTTCCAAACGCCTGATCGAACAAATGGGCGGCGAGATCGGCGTCGACAGCACACCGGGCGAAGGCTCGGAATTCTGGATCAGCCTGAGCCTGCCCAAAACCCGCGACGATGCCGAAGACTTGCCCGGCCCCCCGCTGCTCGGGCATCGGGTGGCGGTTCTGGAAAACCATGAGCTGGCCCGTCAGGCATTGCAGCATCAACTGGAAGACTGCGGCCTGGCCGTCACGCCGTTCAACACTCTGGAAAGCCTGGCCAATGGCGTGACCGGCGCCCATCAAACCGATCAGGCAATCGGCCTGGCAGTGCTCGGCATCACCAGCAACGACATGCCGCCGGAGCGCCTCAACCAACATATCTGGGACCTTGAACACCTGGGCTGCCGAGTGTTGGTGCTGTGCCCGACCACCGAGCTGACGTTGTTCCACCTCTCGGTGCCCAACCCCCACAGCCAGCTGCAGTCCAAACCGGCCTGCACTCGCAAACTGCGTCGGGCCTTGTCGGATCTGGTCAACCCGCGCCAGCAGCGCAGCGATCCCGGCGAGCCGGTCTCCAGCCGCGCGCCGAAAGTCCTTTGCGTTGACGACAACCCGGCCAACCTGCTGCTGGTGCAAACCCTGCTCGAAGACATGGGTGCCAAGGTGCTCGCAGTGGAAAGCGGTTACGCCGCGGTCAAGGCCGTGCAGAACGAGACCTTCGATCTGGTGCTGATGGACGTGCAGATGCCCGGCATGGATGGTCGCCAGAGCACCGAAGCCATTCGCCAGTGGGAAAGCGAACGACATTGCACGCCACTGCCGATCGTCGCCCTTACCGCCCACGCGATGGCCAACGAAAAACGTGCGTTGCTGCAAAGCGGCATGGACGACTACCTGACCAAACCCATCAGCGAACGGCAACTGGCGCAGGTGGTGTTGAAATGGAGCGGCCTGGCGTTGCGTAATCTGGGGCCGGAGCGTTCCAGCGAAAGCAACAACAGTCATGAGTTGCAGGTGCTCGATCACGAAGAAGGCCTGCGCCTGGCGGCCGGCAAGGCCGATCTGGCGGCGGACATGCTGGCAATGCTGCTGGCGTCCCTGGAGGCCGACCGCGAGGCCATCCGCGTCGCCCGTGAAGCCAATGACCAGAATGCCCTGATCGAGCGAGTCCATCGCCTGCATGGAGCGACCCGTTATTGTGGCGTCCCGCAACTGCGCGCCGCCTGCCAGCGCAGTGAAACCCTGCTCAAGCAACAGGACCCCAAAGCCTCTGGCGCGCTGGAAGAACTCGAACGCGCCATCAATCGCCTGGCGGCCCATGCGCGTATCAATGCCTGATGCAGCGCAATAACGCTGGGCGCCTTGAAGGCTAAGCTCATCGCATTCCGGCTTGAGACTTCCAGGAGGACAGCATGCGCACGATTCTTTTCAGCAGCCAGACCTACGACCGCGACAGTTTTTTGAGCGCAGACCTGCCCGCTGGCATCGAGTTGCACTTTCAGTCGACGCGACTGAGCCTCGACACGGCGGCGCTGGCGGAGCATCACGAAGTGGTCTGTGCCTTCATCAATGATGACCTCAGCGCTCCGGTACTCGAACGTCTGGCCGCGGGCGGCACACGTCTGATTGCCCTGCGCTCGGCCGGTTACAACCATGTCGATCTGGCGGTGGCGAAGCGTCTGGGGCTGGCGATTGTGCGGGTTCCGGCCTACTCGCCTCACGCTGTCGCCGAACACGCGGTGGCGCTGATCCTGGCGCTTAACCGCCGCCTGCACCGTGCCTACAACCGTACGCGCGAGGGGGATTTCAGCCTGCATGGGCTGACCGGTTTCGATCTGGTGGGCAAGACCGTCGGCGTCGTCGGCACCGGGCAGATCGGCGCGACCTTCGCGAAAATCATGAATGGCTTCGGCTGCCGGTTGCTGGCCTGTGATCCTTACCCGAACCCGCAGGTCGAAGCGCTCGGCGCGCGCTACCTCAGCTTGCCGCAACTGCTGGCCGAGTCGCAGATCATCAGCCTGCATTGCCCGCTCAACGAGCAGAGCAAACATTTGATCAACAGCGAGTCACTGGCGCACATGCAGCCCGGCGCCATGTTGATCAACACCGGGCGTGGCGGTCTGGTGGACACGCCGGCGCTGATCGATGCGCTGAAGGACGGCCAACTGGGCTATCTGGGGCTGGATGTTTATGAAGAGGAGGCGCAGCTGTTCTTCGAGGATCGCTCCGACCTGCCACTGCAGGACGATGTGCTGGCGCGCCTGCTGACCTTCCCGAATGTCATCATCACCGCGCACCAGGCCTTTCTCACCCGCGAAGCCCTGGGCGCGATTGCCACGACCACCCTGCAGAACATCGCGGCCTGGGCGACCGGTTCGCCACGCAATCAGGTCGAGGGCAGCTGAACCAGATCGAAGGTCACATGCCCGCTCCATGCTGCGTTGATGCCCGTGCTAGCATATCGCGCATATTTGGAGGACCCATGGTCGAACACGATTTCCGCTACAGCCTGATGAACCCGCAACACACCCTCACCGAATGCCGCGCCCTCGTGCCGGGGCGTTATCAAGTCACCGGCAACGGCGGCTCGATTCGTAATAACGACGTGCTGGTAGTGACCCTTAAAGGCAGCAAGGACTTGTCCATGCGCCTGACCGTCGAAACGGTTCGCCACCTGATCAACCCGCCGGGCCAATGGGTCGCGGTGGCCAGTGGTCCGGTGTTCGGCGAACTGGCGATCCACACCTGGAAGGTCAACTGCGACAGCTGCGCCAAAGAGTTGAGCTTTGAGTTCGCGGTCGACGCCAAACTGGGCAACAAGGCCGAAAAACCAGCTGCCACCGCACGTATTGCCGAGCTGGGCTGGGCCACCGTCGGTGACAAGCACCTGTGCAAGAAGTGCCAGGAGCCTGCGTGATGAAACGCCTTGCTCTGACCGCCATGGCTGGCGCCAGTCTGTTGGGCTGCGCCGCCGAACCGGTGCAATTGCAACAAAACCACAGCTACATTCTGGAGTGGATCGGCGAGCGTCCACTAATGGACTACAGCCATCTGACCATCACTCTTGATGAAGACGGTCGAGCGTATGGCAATGGCGGCTGCAACCACTGGTTCGCGCCATATGCGCTGGAAGGCGACAAGCTGAGCTTCGGCAAGATCGGCAGCACCCGCAAAATGTGTGCGCCGGCGTTGATGGAACAGGAAAAACGCTTCCTGCAGGCGCTGGAAAACGTGCAGCGCTGGGACGTTTCACCGATCGACCAGATGCGCTTCTGGCCGGCGCAAGGCAAGCCATTGCGTTGGTGGCT
Source organism: Pseudomonas sp. PGPR40 (assembly GCF_022014505.1). Taxonomy (NCBI): domain Bacteria; kingdom Pseudomonadati; phylum Pseudomonadota; class Gammaproteobacteria; order Pseudomonadales; family Pseudomonadaceae; genus Pseudomonas; species Pseudomonas sp. PGPR40. The sequence continues at coordinate 62,261 of NZ_JAKLSP010000033.1, forward strand.
TGAAGAGGGTTAACCCTTCCAAGGACCACTGACTGATCGTTCCCACGCTCTGCGTGGGAATGCCGCCCGGGACGCTCCGCGTCCCTGTGACGCAGAGCGTCACTAGATGCATTCCCACGCAGAGCGTGGGAACGATCAGCCCGCTCCTACATGATCAATTCCTGGCCTGCAACGCCTCAAGCTTCGCCATCACTCCCGCCGCCGTCTGCTCGCCCATCAACTGTTCGCGCACCTTGCCCTTGTTATCGATGATGTAAGTCACCGGCAGCGCTTCACTGCGCGGCAATTCGAAAAGGTCGGCCGGGTCCTGGGCCAGCACGGTGAACTTGATTCCCAGTTTCTCGCTGGCGCTTTTCAGCTCTTCGCCCTGCACATTGTCGAAGTTGACCCCGAACACACCGATCTTCTTGCCTTTGAGCTGCTCGGCCAGCACGTTCAACTCCGGGATCTCGGTACGGCACGGGCCGCACCATTCAGCCCAGTAATTGAGCACCAGCCATTGTTTGTCCAGACGTTCGGCGGCGATTTTGTGACCGTTCTGGTCGACCCCATAGTCGTTGCCGCAGCCCCCCAGCAGTAACGCCCCCAAGATCGCCAATGCCGCTGCCAGTCGCCTTGTCATGTCTCGATCCTTGTCAAAAATAGAATGCACCTGCGACCCATCGCCTCCCAAGGTTCTGGATTACGCGCCGCACAGTTAGAATAGCCGCCACCTTACGCAAGATGCGACCCGCACATGACCGATCTGACGCTTTATCACAACCCGCGCTGCTCGAAATCCCGCGGTGCGCTCGAACTGCTCGAAGCCCGTGGCGTGGCCCCGACCGTGGTCCGCTACCTGGAAACTCCGCTCGACGCCGCGCAAATCCAGAGCCTGCTGAGCAAGCTCGGCATCGGCGCCCGGCAATTGCTGCGCACCGGCGAGGACGAATACAAAACCCTCAATCTGGCCGACAGCAGCCTGACTGAGGCGCAATTGATCGCTGCCATCGCCGCGCACCCGAAACTCATGGAGCGCCCGATTCTCGAAGTCGGCGACAAAGCCATCATTGGCCGTCCGCCGGAGAATGTGCTGGAGTTGCTGCCGTGAGTGCGCCGTACATTCTGGTGCTGTATTACAGCCGCAGCGGTTCGACCAATGAAATGGCCCGGCAGATTGCCCGTGGTGTCGAGCAGTCCGGTATGGAAGCGCGCCTGCGCACGGTGCCGGCGATCTCCACCGAATGCGAAGCCGTGTCGCCGGACATTCCCGATGAAGGCGCGCTGTATGCCAGCCTCGACGACTTGAAGAACTGCGCCGGCCTGGCCCTCGGCAGCCCGACCCGTTTCGGCAACATGGCCGCACCACTCAAGTACTTCCTCGATGGCACCAGCAATCTTTGGCTGACCGGCGCCCTGGTGGGCAAACCGGCCGGGGTCTTCACCTCGACCGCGAGCCTGCACGGCGGCCAGGAAACCACGCTGCTGTCGATGATGCTGCCGTTGCTGCACCACGGCATGCTGATCACCGGCCTGCCTTATAGCGAATCGGCGCTGCTGGAAACCCGTGGCGGCGGCACGCCGTACGGCGCCAGCCATCATGCCGGTGCCGATGGCAAAAGCGGTTTGAATGAACATGAAGTTGCACTGTGCCGGGCCTTGGGTCTGCGGTTGGCGAAGACTGCGCAAAAGTTGGTGAGCTGACATGGCCAAGAAGCCGAAGATTCTGCCTTCCATTGAATGGCTCGAACCGCGAGTACGGGCGATGCGCGTCATCAGCCTGCTGTGCTTTTTCGGCCTGGTGGGACTGCTTTGCGCCTACTACCTGATATTCGCCGACCTGCATGGCGCGCGGCCGTGGGTGATTCTGCTGATCGAACTGGTGCCGCTGCTGTTGCTGGCGCCGGGGATGATCGTCGGCAGCGCCCGTGGGCATTCGTGGATGTGCTTTGTGGTGAACCTGTATTTCATGAAGGGCGCATTGGCCGCGTATGACCCGAACCGGCAGCTGTTCGGTTTGTTGGAGATGGGCGCGAGCCTGGCGGTGTTCTGCTCGGCAATGTTGTATGTGCGATGGCGGTATCAGTTGAATCGCAAGTTGGCGGGTGAAGGCAGGACCAGCGTCGCCTGACAGGACGCCTTCGCGAGCAAGCCCGCTCCCACATTGGATCTTCAGTGGTCACATAATTTGTGAACACTCAAAAATCCTGTGGGAGCGGGCTTGCTCGCGAAGGGATCGACTCGGTCTCAATGATTCACTGTGTACGCCAGCATCATCGAAATCTGGCTCATCGGCCGCCCACCGCTCTCTTCGTGCCACTGGTTGAACGCATTCTGCACCGTGGCCATGTCCCGCAAACTGGTCGGCACCTTGTCGACAATCTTCTGCGCACTGAGCGCCGCCACCACGTCATAGCTCGGCACAAAGGTGTCCTTGCCGACCATCCGCAAGAATCGCGGGGCCGATAACCCGCCCAATTGATGCCCGTGTTTTTTCAGGTAGGTCCACAAACCGACGATATCGGTCACCGGCCATTCGGCGATCAAGGCGCCGAAGCTGCCCTTCTCATGGGCGACGTCCAGTATGAACTGCGCATTGCGCGGCACGCTCTTGAGCTTGCCCAGGTGGCGGATGATCCGCGCGTCCTGCATCAAGCGCTCCAGATGCTCGGCGCTCATCAGCACGACTTTTTCCGGGTTGAACTTGAAGAACACCTCTTCGAACGCCGGCCACTTGGCGTCCACCAGGCTGTGCTTGAGCCCGGCACGGAACACCCGCAACGCCATGGTCGAGAGATAGCGGTCGTCAGTGATGTCGCGTAATTGCGCCGGGGTCTTGGGAACGGGCAGATGGGCTTCCAGTTCAGCCGCCGAACCGAATCGGTTCAAGCAGTACTCGTTCAGCCACTTGTAATCGCGCATGCCCTCTCCTGAGGTTAACGAAAAACCTGTGGGAGCGGGCTTGCTCGCGAATGCGGTGTGTCATTCAACATGGATGTCGGATGGCACACCGCATTCGCGAGCAAGCCCGCTCCCACATTTTGTTTAGAGATTGACCACGTTGACGAAGCGCGAAGCCGCGCTCTCATCGATGCGCAGGTTGGTGAAGTCGAACAGGTTACGGTCGGCCAGTTGCGACGGGATCACGTTCTGCAAGCTGCGGAAAATGCTTTCGGTGCGGCCAGGGGTCTTGCGTTCCCAGTCCTGCAGCATCTCTTTAACCACTTGGCGTTGCAGGTTTTCCTGGGAGCCGCAGAGGTTGCACGGGATGATCGGGAACTGCTTGAAGTCCGAGTAAGCCTGAATGTCTTTTTCGTTGCAGTAGGCCAGCGGGCGGATCACTACGTTGCGACCGTCGTCAGCGCGCAACTTCGGCGGCATGGCCTTGAGCGAGCCGTTGAAGAACATGTTCAGGAAGAACGTCTCGACGATGTCGTCGCGGTGGTGACCAAGGGCCATTTTGGTCGCACCGATTTCGTCGGCAAAGGTGTAGAGCGTGCCGCGACGCAGGCGCGAGCATAGCGAGCAGGTGGTCTTGCCTTCCGGGATCAGCTCCTTGACCACCGAATAGGTGTCTTTCTCGACGATGTGGTACTCGATGCCCAGTTCTTTGAGATAAGCCGGCAGCACGTGCTCGGGAAAGCCTGGCTGCTTCTGGTCCATGTTCACGGCCACGATCTCGAACTTGATCGGGGCGACCTTCTGCAAATGCATCAGCACGTCGAGCATGGTGTAACTGTCCTTGCCACCGGACAGGCAGACCATGACTTTGTCGCCGTCTTCAATCATGTTGAAATCGGCGACAGCCTCACCGGCCTGACGGCGAAGGCGCTTTTGCAGTTTGTTCTGGTTGACCGTAAGAGTGCCCATGACGCGAAATCCGTGAGGTGTGACGAAAGGCCGGCATTTTACGCAAAAACCCTTTCGGGGCGAAGCCTGCGCTTTATATGACTTGAGCATACCCCCGCCGCGGTTTGCCTGACACAACAGGGTGGCTGTCTTTGGGCCGCTTCGCGCCCCAGCGGGAGCAAGCTCCCTCGCCACAGAGGTCATTCGGCACAGACCCGCCGGCGATTAACAAGAGTGTTTACAGCGCGATTTGCTCTAAAGCCCTCGCACTATTGCCGGTAACTCCTTTCTATACTGCGGCATAAGGTCGCACGCATTTCAGACCTGTACTTACCTGGCCACTTTGGCCCGTAAGCGCTCCGCTGGGGGGCGATGGCAACAACAAGAGGAGTGACTGGCATGATCCATCACGTAGTGGGGCTCTTCACCCACCCTGACCAGGAATGGAAAGAAATCCGTGGCGACCAGGAGGAAAGCATCAGCCACATGTACCTCACGCACACCCTGATTCTGGCGGCGATCCCTGCCGTGTCGGCGTTTATCGGCACCACGCAGGTCGGCTGGGTCATTGGTAATCGAGCGCCGGTCATGCTGACCATGGAAAGTGCGCTATGGATGACCGTCATGTCGTACCTGGCGATGCTCGGCGGTGTCGCGGTGATGGGGGCATTCATTCACTGGATGGCCCGCACCTATGACGCCAACCCGAGTCTGGCACGTTGTGTCGCGTTCGCCACGTACACCGCGACTCCGCTGTTCATCGGCGGTCTGGCGGCGCTGTACCCGCATATGTGGCTGGGAATGATCGTCGGCACCGCGGCCATCTGCTACACGGTGTACCTGCTATATGTGGGCCTGCCAACGTTCATGAACATTCCGTCGGACGAGGGATTCCTGTTTTCAAGCTCGGTGCTCGCCGTTGGATTGGTGGTGCTGGTGGCGATCATGGCATTCACGGTAATTGTCTGGGGACTCGGCGTGGGGCCGGTCTATACCAATTAGCAACACACACCAAAAACAAGATCTGCCAACACAGGCCGCCGCAAGGCGGCCTTCTACTCTAAGAAAGAGCAGGAGCGACGACCATTCGGCACCTGAGCGATTCGCAAGCCCCCGGGGTTGCGGCATACTCGACATCCTTGGAGATCCATCAAGCATGCCCGAGCAACTCATTACCCGCGTCGAAGACTGTTTCCAACAAGCCGAATCCTTTTTCAAACGATCTTTCAAACGCCCCGTGGTGAGCCTCAAGCTGCGCGGGCAAAAAGCCGGTGTCGCGCATCTGCACGAGAACCTGCTGCGCTTCAATCCGCAGCTGTACCGGGAAAACACCGAAGACTTCCTCAAGCAGACCGTGGCCCATGAAGTCGCGCACCTGATCGCCCATCAACTGTTCGGCGACCGCATCCAGCCCCATGGCGAAGAATGGCAACTGATCATGCGCGGTGTTTACGAACTGCCGCCCAACCGCTGCCACACCTACGACGTCAAACGCCGTAGCGTGACCCGCTACATCTACAAATGCCCGTGCCCCGACAGCGATTTCCCGTTTTCGGCGCAGCGTCATGGTTTGGTGAGGCAGGGGCGGCGGTATTTGTGTCGGCGCTGTCGCAGCACGTTGGTGTTTAGTGGTGAGATGCGGGTCGAATAGCGGGATTATGATCGTTCCCACGCTCCGCGTGGGAATGCATCCCGTGACGCTCTGCGTCACAGTGGACGCGGAGCGTCCATGGCGGCATTCCCACGCGGAGCGTGGGAACGATCAACTCACTACTTTCGCCATACGCAATGCCTCGATCCGCTCAACACTAAACCCCAACTCCCCCAACACCTGATCGGTATGCTCACCCAAGCCCGCCCCGATATGCCGCGGCTCAGGCAACCCATCCGAAAATTTCAACGGGCAAGCCATCTGCGCCTGAGTCGTCCCATCGCTCCTCGGAACCTCAGTCACCAATTCCCGTGCTTTCAACTGCGGATGCCGCACCGCTTCGTCCAGGCTCAACACCGGTTCGACGCACGCATCGACCCCGGCAAACAGCTCACACAATGTGGCAAAGTCGTATTTTTCGAATTCAACTTTCAGCGCCTCCTTGAGCACCTGTTGCCGGGCCGGTTCGGGTGATAACCCCTGAACCGCCAGTTCCGGCCGACCCAGGGCCGCGCAGAGTTGCTGCATGAACGCTGGCTCCAGGCTGCCCACCGACAACCAGCGCCCATCGCGCGAACGGTAGTAGTCGTAGAAGCTGCCACCATTGAGCATCTGCTCTTCCCTGCCCGGCTCCACGCCACAGGCCAGGTACCCGGCACCGGCCATGGCATTCAGGCTGAAGGCGCAATCGGTCATGCTCACATCCAGATGCTGCCCCTGCCCTGTCTGCTGCCGCGCGATCACCGCCGCCAGCAGGCCGATCACCCCGTGCAGCGAGCCACCGGCGATATCCGCCACCTGCATGCCCAACGGCAACGGGCCGCTGTCGGCGCGGCCGGTGTAGCTCGAAAGCCCCGCCAACGCCAGGTAGTTGATGTCGTGCCCGGCGCGATCCTTGTAGGGGCCGGTCTGGCCATAACCGGTGATCGACACATAAATCAGCTTCGGGTTGATCGCCTTCAAGGCTTCATAGTCCAAACCGAGCCGGTCCATCACACCGGGACGAAACTGCTCCAGCACAATGTCGTAATCCTGCAGCAATCGCTTGATCACCTCCAGCGCCTCGGGCTGCTTGAGGTCCAACGCCAGGCTGCGCTTGTTGCGATTGAGGTACGCGTGGCTGGCCGACACGCCTTGATCGTGCGGCGGCAATACTCGCAGCAGGTCCATGCGGGTCGGCGATTCGATGCGCAACACCTCGGCGCCCATGTCTGCCAGCAGCAACGAGGCGAACGGCCCCGGCAACAGTGTCGAGAAATCCAGAACCTTGAGTGATGCCAATGGACCGAGCATGAGGTGATCTCCAGTGCGATCCCCCAAGCCTAGGCAGCCGAAGACATTGCAGCAATCACCTTATGTGCCAGTGGCGGTGACCGTTGCGCTCAAATTGCGGGCATGAAAAAACCCGCCGAAGCGGGTTTTTTCATGCAGCCAGAGTGCTTACTTGACGCTGGCCGGGGCTGGGCCTTCAGCCACGCCCAGGTCGTCTACTTCACGCTCGTCGGAGATACCGCGACCGCCGGAAGCCAGCTCGACTTGCAGCTGGTCTTCGTCCAGCTCTTTCACCCATTTGGCGACCACGATAGTGGCCACGGCGTTACCCACAAGGTTGGTCAGCGCACGGGCTTCGGACATGAAACGGTCGATACCGAGGATCAGCGCCAGACCGGCCACCGGCAGAGTACCCACGGCCGACAGGGTGGCCGCCAGCACGATGAAGCCACTACCCGTCACACCCGCCGCACCTTTGGAGGACAACAGCAGCACCAGCAGCAAGGTGATCTGGTGAGTCAGGTCCATCGGGGTATCAGTCGCCTGAGCGATGAACACAGCCGCCATGGTCAGGTAGATCGAAGTACCGTCGAGGTTGAACGAGTAGCCAGTCGGGATCACCAGACCCACAACCGATTTCTGTGCACCCAGGCGTTCCATCTTGATCAGCATGCGTGGCAGCGCGGATTCCGAAGAGGAAGTGCCCAGCACGATCAGCAGTTCTTCACGGATGTAGCGAATCAGTTTGATAACGCTGAAACCGTGCGCGCGGCAGATGGCGCCCAGTACCAGAACCACAAACAGGATGCAGGTGATGTAGAAGCAGATCATCAGCTGACCGAGTTGCACCAGCGAACCGACACCGTAGGCACCGATGGTGAAGGCCATCGCACCGAACGCGCCGACTGGAGCGAGCTTCATGATCATGTTGATGATGTTGAACATCACGTGAGCAAAGCGATCGATGAAGTCCAGCACCGGTTTGCCGTAGGCACCCAGGCGATGCAGGGCGAAACCGAAGATCACCGAGAACATCAGTACTTGCAGGATGTCGCCGTTGGCGAAGGCGCCGACGATGGTGTTCGGGATCACGTTGAGGACAAAGGCAATGATGCTCTGATCTTTACCGGCCGAGATGAAGCCAGCGATTTTGCTGGTGTCCAGAGTCGTCACGTCGATGTGCATGCCGGCGCCCGGTTGCACAACGTTGACCACGACCAGACCGATCAGCAAGGCAATGGTGGAGACGATTTCGAAGTACAGCAGCGCATAGCCGCCTGTCTTGCCCACCGATTTCATGTTCTGCATGCCGGCGATGCCGCTGACGACGGTACAGAAGATGATCGGTGCGATGACCATTTTGATCAGTTTGATGAACCCGTCACCCAGCGGCTTGAGGGCTACACCGGTCTGCGGGTAGAAGTGACCGAGCAAAATGCCGATAGCGATGGCAACGATCACCTGGAAGTACAGGGATTTATACAGTGGCTGACGAGTCGTCATTGCAAAGTTCCTCAAGAGTGCTCCAGTAACAACATCCAACTGTTGTCCCTGACACCTCATTTGCGAACCCTCCTGCACTGGAGGGATTTGTTTTGTCGAGCTGCGCGATGGCAGACATCTGCAGCTTGTATCGCAAGCCCCGTGCCACCTTCGAAAAAAAACCGGCGAGCCTTTTGTCATCAAGGGTTACAGGTTTTTTTGGGTCATCAATCGGCTACAGGGATGTGGCGGATTTCCGCCCAGCAGCCAAACCACGTCCTACAAATTGGCGGATATCCGCCTTGTTCATCGTCAGCCGGCACCGCTACCATCCATTGCTCAGTGGACGGACCTGCCCCTATGCGTGAACGCACCATCGCCAGCCATTTCGCCCGCGCCGCCCTCGGTGGCGCGCGTCGGCGTGGCTACGACTATTCAAGTCTTTTGCAGCAACTGGGGATCAGCCCCGAGTTACTTGAGGAGCCGCGTGCCCGAATCGCGCCCGAGCAATTCGCTCGATTGATTCAGGGGCTATGGCTGGCGCTGGACGACGAATACCTGGGCTTTGGGCAGGCGCCGAGCAAACCCGGCAGCTTCGCGATGATGTGCCACGCGGTGATCCACTGCCGCACGCTGGAGAAAGCGCTCAATCGCGGTTTATTGTTTTACAGCCTGTTCCCCGGCGCGCCGCGTCTGACACTGAGCCGCGAAGGCGACATGGTTCGCCTGGGCCTGGACGATTCGCCGCTGTGGGACCCGGACCATTTCCTCAGCGAAAGCCTGTTGGTGATCTGGCATCGGTTCGGCAGTTGGCTGATCGGTCAGCGCATTCGTCTGGAGCAAGCCACGTTCAGCTACCCGAGGCCCGAACACGGGGCCGAATACGATTTGCTGTTTTCCTGTCCGCTGAGCTTTTCCACCGTAAAGAGCACGACGGCGCAAAGCAGTCTGGTGTTTCACAGTCGCTACCTGAACATGCCGCTGTTGCAGGACGAACGAACCCTCAAGCACTTTCTCGAGCGCTCCCCCGCCGACCTGCTATCGCGTCCCGACGAGGGCGACAGCCTGAGCAGCCAGCTGCGGCGCTTGCTCAGCCGCGACAGTGCGCGCTGGCCGGACCTCGAAGCCGTGGCCGCGCACCTGCACATCAGCCCGCAAACCTTGCGTCGGCATTTGCGCGAAGAAGGCACGAGTTTTCAGGAATTGAAGGATCAGTTGCGGCGGGATATTGCGATTTATCACCTGGGGCGCGCGGATCTGTCGTTGCAACAGATTGCCGAGCAGCTGGGGTTTTCCGAGCCGTCGGCGTTTCACCGGGCGTTCAAGAAATGGACCGGGTTGACGCCTGGGGCCTATCGCGCGCAAGAGCTTTAAGATGATCGTTCCCACGCTCTGCGTGGGAACGCAGCCCGGGACGCTCCGCGTCCCACCCTCTAAAGCCGAACGCGGAGCGTCCGTTGAGGCATTCCCACGCAGAGCGTGGGAACGATCAGTGTGTCTATTAGCCTTGTGGATCGAGGTTATCCAGCACCCGATTCACCGCCAGCTCGCCGAGCATGACCACCGATTGAATCCCCAACATCATGTTGCGATGTGGCATGTCCATCAATCCGGCGAACTCACTGAGCATCATGCTCGCCGAGGCCAGGGATGCGCAGGCGTTGACCAGCAGGGTTTCGTTATCGACCTCGGCACCGACATGGTAAATGGTGCTGGGTTTGCGCGGGGTGTTTTTGGGGATGGATGGTTTGAGGTAGTAATCGAGGGCGCGGTCGGCGGCTTCGTTGAGTTTTTTGGAATCGAGGGATTCGTAGGGGGAAACGTCGTCGGTTTCCGGTGGGTTGGGCGTGATCTTGAACATGGTGAAGCTCCTTATACCTGATGGAGCCACCAAAACCCGTCGCTAAACAAGTAAGGGTGGCGGCTGTACGCAGGTTAGCGAACCGAGAGGTATAAGACCCGGCAGACCCGAGGGTCTCCCGCGCACAGCCGCCATATCGAAACTGCAGACGTTCGCCTGCAGCAAGACTGAAGTGTTGCGCTTATACCTAGTCGGGTCGCTAAACCCGATCGCTGATTGGCAGCGATGCGGAAACGATAAAGATCAGGGCCAAAGCGCACAAGCCGGCGGATTCTGGCGTAGTCGTAGGCAGCGGCGCAAGGATGTGTAGCCTGGGAGAGTATCTGGAAGTGTCATTTAAACAGCGTTTGTTTAGCGGTCTGACACCGAGCCTTGTGCTGTCTGTACCGGCCTCTTCGCGAGCAAGCCCGCTCCCACAGGTATGTTGATCGTTCCCACGCTTTGCGTGGGAATGCAGCCCGGGACGCTCCGCGTCCCTTTCCAGAACTGGAACGCGGAGCGTCCCTTGAGGCATTCCCACGCAGAGCGTGGGAATGATCGGTGACAGGGATCAAACCACCGAAAAATGAATCCGGAACGCCGCCCCGCCCATTGGCGAATCCCCCAGCGTCAGCTTGGCGCTGTAGCTTTCGATGATGTCCTTGACCACCGCCAACCCAATCCCCTGCCCCGGATGCTGGCGATCCAGGCGCTCGCCTCGCTGCAGAATCCGCGCACGCTGATCCGGTGGCACGCCCGGCCCGTCATCTTCGACGCAGAGTTCAATGCCACTGAGGGTCTCGCGCACGCTGATGCGCACTTCGCTCAGGCACAGGCGATAGGCGTTTTCCAGCAGGTTGCCCAGCATTTCCAGCAAGGCGCCCTGCTCGATCGGCACATAGCACTGCTCCGGCAGGTCGAAGGCGACCCGCACGCGTTTGTCGCGGTAGACCTTGTCCAGTGTGTCGCAAAGGCTTTGCAGCACCGGTCGCAGGCGCACCTGATGGCGCACCAGACCGCTTTTGCGCAGGCTGGCGCGTTGCAGCTGATAGCCGATCTGCTGGCTCATGCGTTCGATCTGGGTTTGCAGCACCCAGGCCTGATCGCGCTCTTGCGGCTTTTGCGCCATGTCTTCGCTGACCCCTTGCAACACCGCCAACGGAGTTTTCAAGCTGTGGGCCAGGTCGTCGAGGGAGTCGCGATAACGGCTGCGCTGCTCACGCTCGCTGTGCAACAAGCGGTTGAGCGAGCCAGTCAGCCGCAGCAATTCTCGCGGGTGTTGTTCGCTGAGGCTTTCTCGGGTGCCGCTTTCGATCTGGTCCAGCTCCTGACTCAGCCGGCGCAACGCCTGCAAGCCCCAAGTCAGGCCGATCCACAGCAGGGCGAGCAACACCAGCAAGGCTGCGCCGAAACCCATATAGAGGTTTTCCCGCAGGCCTTCGAGGGTGATTTCGTATTCGCGCACCGGTTGCAGCGCAACGATGCTGAACGCCGCACTTTTGCCACCCAGCAGTTTGACCTCGACGTCATAGACGAAGAACTCCTGGCCATTGTCTTCGCTGATCCGCGCGAACTCGTTACCGCGTCCGTCGTAACGTGGTTTGTAATTGATGTGCTCTTCCTGGGTGGCCTTCGAACGCCAGACCAGGTGACCTTCGCGGTCGTAGATATAGCCAAGCAATCGGCTGTCGGTGAGGTTGAAGCGCTCATCGGGCAACTGCGCCGGCATCTGCAGGCTGTTGTTTTCGACCCGCGCGGCGGAGATCAGCGTGGTGACGTCCGACGCCAGGCGCTGCTCGATGGAATCCTGCAATGCCAGGCTGAACGCACCCTGCATCGCTGGCAGCAATGCCAACATGAACAACACCGCCAGGATTGTGGCGGCGAGCATCAATCGGACACGAAGGGAACGAATCAAGTGCAGCGCTCGTTAAACAGGTAGCCGAGGCCACGCACGGTATCAATCGGCTTGAAGCCGGCCGGGCCTTCGAGTTTGCGGCGCAAGCGGCCGACCAGTACTTCGATCACGTTCGGATCGCGCTCGCCGTCATCCGGGTAGAGTTGTTCCATCAAGCGGTCCTTGGCCACCACTTGCTGGTGATGGCGCATCAGGTACTCGAGGATTCGGTATTCGTAAGCAGTCAGCGCCAGCGGTTGTTCATCGAGGGACGCCTGTCTGCGGTTGAGGTCCAGCAGCAACGGGCCGGCGACGATGGTCGATTGGGTGAAACCGCTGGAGCGGCGCAGCAAGGCATTGAGCCGGGCGTCCAGCTCTTCGAACTGGAACGGCTTGACCACGTAGTCGTCGGCACCGGCGGCGAGGCCTTCGACCTTGTCCTGCCAGTTGCCGCGCGCGGTGAGGATCAGGATCGGAAAGGTCTTGCCCTGGGAACGCAGCTGACGAATCAGGTCGAGCCCGCCCATGCCTGGCAGACCGAGGTCGATCACCGCCAGGTCATGGTTGAACTGCTCGGCCTGGTACAACGCATCGATGGCGTTGGCCACGGACTCGACCACATGGCCACTATCCGTCAGGCGGGTTTGCAGGTGATGGCGCAACAGCGCTTCATCTTCGACGACCAGCAATTTCATAACGCTCTCCTGGGCAAATCAACATCTCCAAAGACATAACGCGTCCAAAGGCACGCAAACCTCGATGGCTGACAGGGCGACGCCAGTCAATCAAGCCGCGGAACCTGTGGGAGCGGCGGTGCGGCGATCCGACTTGCTCGCGAAGACGGTGGCACAGTCAACATTGATGTCGCCTGACACACCGCTTTCGCGAGCAAGCCCGCTCCCACAGGGATTGCGTTTAACTGACTGGGGCATACCCTCGGGCGAAACGCTTTTTAGAAAGCGTAATTGGCGGACAGATAGGTCTGGGCGCTGCTGGTCAAGTCCAGCGAACCCTGTTTGCTGCCGCCGCGCTCGCTCATCTCGGTGCTGGCGTTGCTGCGCAGGTAACGGTAACCCAGCTCGACCGAGGTGTTCTGCGAAACTTGCTGCAATACACCGACCTGGCCGCCAATGGCGTAACCGATGTCGCTGTCGCGGCTGAAGCCTGGGGATTCCTGGGTCATTTTGGTCAAACCGGCCGTGGCACCGCCGAACAGTTTGGTGCTGCCACCCACCGGGTAAAACAGATCGTAGCTGCCCAGCAGGTTTTCCTGACGCAGTTTAATGCCATTGTGCGAGCCCGACACGTTGTCATAAGTGGCGTAGTAGCGGCCCTTGCTGTCTTGCTGACCCAGACGCACGCCCCAGGTGTTGTCCTTGCCGATCACACCGTCGGCGTTAGGGTGGTTGAGGTTGTCGTTCAGGGCGCTGGATTTTTTAACCTTGTCGCTGGTCTGGCCAAAGCTCAGGCCGGCGAAATTGGTGGTATCGGCGTGGGCCGCCACACTGGCGCCCATCACAGTGAAAGCCAGAAGCAGTTTTTTAAAAGTAGTCATTGGGGAGTTTCCTCATGCGCTGTGTGCTTTTTGGGTATGGGGCAAGATTACTCACCCCTCCCTGTACTGCCCCTGAACGCACTCTGAACCTGAGCTGAATCAAATCGACTACGCTGTTTGGACGTTTATTAATAAGGAGATTGATCATGCGCGTGTTTCTCGCCCTCGCATTCCTGGCTTTGAGCGGGGTCAGCCAGGCCGCCATCCAGACCCAGGAAATTCCCTACCAGAGTGCCGACGGCACCAAGCTGATCGGCTATTACGCCTACGACGACGCCATCAAAGGCCCGCGCCCAGGCGTGGTGGTGGTGCATGAGTGGTGGGGGCTCAACGACTACGCCAAGCGCCGCGCCCGTGATCTGGCCGGTCTGGGCTACAGCGCGCTGGCGATCGACATGTTCGGCGACGGCAAGAACACCGAACACGCCAAGGACGCCATGGCCTTCATGCAGGCAGCATTGAAGGACAGCGCAGCCGCCAACGCGCGGTTTCAGGCCGGGCTCGACCTGCTGAAGAAACAACCACAGACCAATCCGGACAAACTGGCGGCCATCGGTTATTGCTTCGGCGGCAAGGTGGTGCTGGATGCAGCGCGTCAAGGCGTGCCGCTGGCAGGCGTGGTGAGTTTCCACGGTGCGCTGGTGACCAATACACCGGCGACGCCTGGCAGTGTGAAGTCGAAAATCCTGGTGGAGCATGGTGCTCTGGACAGCATGGTCACCGCGGATAACGTGGCGGCGTTCAAGACGGAAATGGACAAGGCCGGCGCCGACTACACGTTTGTCACCCTCGAAGGCGCCAAGCATGGCTTCAGCAATCCCGAGGCGGATCGTCTGAGCCATGGCGACCACGGCGGGCCGGACATTGGTTACAGCAAGGCTGCGGATGAGAAGTCGTGGGCGGATATGCAGGCGTTTTTCAAGAAGATATTTAGCTGACGCAGTGATCGTTCCCACGGTCCCCGTGGGAATGCAGCCCGGGACGCTCCGCGTCCCTTCGACGGTGTGACGCAGAGCGTCACTGGATGCATTCCCACGCAGAGCGTGGGAACGATCACCTAGGGACTACCCAGCCTCAAGGCAACCCGGCAAAATGCCCGTCATGAATCCCGTCCTCGCCCTACCCGCCTGCTGCACCCCACTCGACGCCCATTGGCCGCTGCCGTTTGCGCTGCCTGATACGGTCCTGCTGGGTACCCACTTCGATACCACGCAACTGGCCAGCGATGATTTCCAGCGCAGCGTCATCGAGCCGCCTGCGAGCATCCAGCGCTCGGTAGCCAAGCGCCAGGCCGAGTTTCTCGCCGGGCGAATCTGCGCTCGGGCGGCGTTGCAACAACTGGAAGGGCTGAGTTTCATTCCGGCCATCGGCGAAGACCGCGCACCGGTGTGGCCAGCGCATATCACCGGCTCGATCACTCACAGCACCGGCCGGGCCGCGGCGATTGTCGCGAACAAGGCCCACTGGCGCGGTCTGGGGATGGACCTGGAAAACCTGCTCGACGCTGCACGGGCCGAACGCCTGGCCGGGGAAATTCTCACCGGGCCTGAGTTGCAGCGCATGGCTGCCGGGGCTGGCGATCAATTGGCAATGCTGGTGACACTGACGTTTTCGGTGAAGGAAAGCCTGTTCAAGGCGCTCTACCCGATCGTGCAGAAGCGCTTCTATTTCGAACACGCCGAAGTGCTGGAGTGGAGCGTGGGTGGTGAAGTGCGGTTGCGGTTGCTGACCGACCTGTCCAGTGAATGGCGTAGCGGCATTGAGCTGGATGCGCAATTTGCAGTGATGGATGGGCAGTTGTTGAGTCTGGTCAGCATCAAGGCCTGAGGAATTGTAGCGCCTGTCAGGGCCTCTTCGCGAGCAAGCCCGCTCCCACATTGGGTCTGTGTTGTTCACACATTGTGTGTCCACTGGAGATCCAATGTGGGAGCGGGCTTGCTCGCGAAAGCGGTGGATCATTCACCGCAGATCTCAACGCCGCTCCTGATTCCTCGGCCAGCTCAAACTGAAACACGCCCCGCCCAGGCTTTTGCTCTTGCTGATCAACGCTCGCCCGTCGTGCCAATGGATGATGCGCCGCACGATCGACAACCCCAACCCGTGCCCGCCCGACGCGCGGGTGCGGCTATCATCGAGGCGCAGGAACGGGGTAAAGATTTTCTCCCACGCAGTTTCCGGTACGCCCGGCCCGTCATCCTCGACATCCACCCGACAGCGCTGCTGCCCCACCTGATAACTGACGGTCACCCGGGAATGGGCGTGGCGCATGGCGTTGCTCACCAGGTTTTGCAACGCCCGGTGCAAGTAACGTGGTTCGGCCTCGACCCAGGCGCCGTCGCAATCGGCGGCCGACAGGCACAAGCCGCGCTGCACCGTGACCTCGGCGCGCAGTGGCGCCAGTTCTTCAATCACCTGATTGACCAACGCATCCAGATCGATGCGTTGAAAATTCAGTGCCGGTGAGCCCTGTTCCAGACGGGCATAGGTGAGCATCTCGTCGACCAGCCGATCAAGGTCCTCAATGTCGTGGTCCATCCCTTCGCGGTACTTCTCCAGCGCCTCAGGCGTGGTGGCCGAACCGATCATCTCCAGACCAAAACGCAAACGCGCGACCGGTGTGCGCAGTTCATGAGACACGGCACGCACCAGTTCTCGCTGAATCGCCAACAACTGCTGCAAGTGCTCGGCCATGCCGTTGAACGCCGAGGCCAGGCGCCCTACCGAGTCCGCGCCGCGTGCCGGCACGCGGGTTTCCAGGCTGCCCTGGGCGATCCGTGTGGCGGCCGCTTCCAGCCCGCGCAAACGACGTTCAAGTTGACGCACCAACAGATAGACAATCAAACCGATCAGGCTCAGGCCAAGGGCCGCGATCAGCACCAGCCACTCGGGCGGGTAAGGATTCATTTGATACAACGGGCCGATTTCCAGCACCCACGGCGTACCGACCATGCCGGCAAACACCCGGATCGAATCACCGCCCTTGCCCAACGCCATCACCGTGTCGCCTTCGGACACGCGGCGACTCTGGTCTTCGTCCATGTCAGCCTGATCGACCGTGACCAATTGCAGATCGAAGCCGAAACCCTTCTCCTCCTTTAATTGCGCCAGCCGTTTGGGCTGCTCGGCCACCGGGTAGCGCACCAGTTCATCGGCCAACAGATAAATGGTCGCCCGCGCCAGTTGCTCGCTGATCTGCTGGACTTCCCCGGTGAGCACCAATTGTTCCTTGTCGTTGACCAAGCGGTAAACCTTCGCCGCGTGCGGGCCGGTCTGCTCCACCAAGGCCTGGCCGCGCAGCACGCGGGTGCGCTGGGTGAGGTCGAGGTCGGTCTGGGAGAATGTCTTTAGCGCCAACGGAATGCCGAGCAAGCGCTCCCACACCAGCAAGGCTCGATGGCGTTCGGTTTCATTCATCGGTCGCAAGTTGTCGGCCATCAGCGAAAACGTGCCGTGGGCCAGACGCTCACGGTACTGCTCGCTGCGCACCTGATTGAGCAGGTGCAAGGCCAGCACGCCGAGCACGGCCACCAGAATCAGCGCCGCGCACATGCCGCCATAAATGCGCAGGAAGATCGAGTTCACAGCGTGCAGGCTTCCGGCACGAACAAATACCCTTTGCTGCGGATGGTTTTGATCAGCCGCGGATGTTCCGGGTCATCGCCGATCTTGGGGCGGATGCGCGAAATGCGCACGTCGATGGAACGGTCCTGGCCGTCATAACCGATACCGCGCAGCGCGGTGAAAATTTCTTCGCGAGACAGAATGCGCCCGGCGTTGGCCACCAGCAGCCAGAGCAGATCGAACTCGGCACTGGTCAACTCGATGCCTTTGTCATGCAACCAGGCCTCGCGCAACGCGTTGTCCACCACCAACGGGCCGAACTGCAGGCGCCGTTGTTTTTCCGGGGCTGCTTCAGGCGCTTCGCTACGCCGCAACAAGGCCTGGATGCGCGCCAGCAGCAGACGTGGGCGAACCGGTTTGCACACGTAGTCATCGGCGCCAAGGTCGAGGCCGAGGATTTGATCGGTGTCATCGGTGCGCGCGGTGAGCATCAGGATCGGGCCGTCATACTTGTCGCGAACCTTGCGGCAAATGCTTAAGCCATCTTCGCCCGGGAGCATCAGGTCGAGGATCACCAGGTCCGGTTTCTCCTTGATGATGCGTGCCGCGGCGACGGCGCCGTTGCCTTCGATCGACACGCGCAGGCCATTGGCTTCCAGGTAATCGCGGGTCAGTTCGGCCAGACGCTGGTCGTCCTCGACAATCAATACCTGCCAGGCTTCTTGCTCCACGATGACCTCTGCTGCCAACACCACTGATAAGGAAGGATCCGCCCATCTTTTTGTAATGATTGGGGAGGATAAGAATGCATCTGCACTGGCCGATTGTATAAACGTCGCACGCCTGGAACACAAGCCGGTAAATACGTTCGGACAAGCCGGTTTTTTGTGATAGGGTTCGCGCCCTTAAAAATCCGGCCGGGCGTTTTCGATCTTTGAAAATCGATGAAAAAAGGTCCGATCCCGTAGCGTCGCGGCCTACACGCTCGTTCCACCTTTCACACACAATTTACGCACAGGTTTATCCACAGGTAGTACGTTGCAACACCCCCAAAAACGCACTATCTTGTAGCCCGCGCGAAAAAAAACCCTACATATAGGGTTTTTCGCCAAAAAAACCAAACACGAATCAGACAAGAAACTCAAGTATTTTCTTGCCTCTAACTGGTTGAACCAAACGTATTTTCGAAAGACCAAACCGCACTGCGGATGGCGACCGTTTTTCAAACCTGAATGGCGAAAACGGTACGGGTGTTGCAGTCCAGAACTGTCACCCAACAGGAACTCCGGTTTCAAGCCCAGCGCGTGAAACCAAAGACTTCGGCATGGAAGCGGCATCAATAGCCTTCTTCCTACTGTCCCGAAGTTGTTATGCCCGGCGCTCGCCGGTTGTAGTGCTTCAGGACGGAACGGTGGGCACCGTGATGGTGCCCAAACAAACATAGAGAACGTGGAGACACCCATGCAAACCGACACAACTCGCGAGAACCCGCAGGGCACCTTGCCGCAGGCCGCCGATTCGAATTCGGATCTGGCCGCCACCGCGCCTGGCCAGCTGCGCGTGATCAAGCGTAACGGGACTGTCGTTCCTTACACCGATGACAAAATCACCGTCGCCATCACCAAAGCGTTTCTTGCAGTTGAAGGCGGCACCGCTGCCGCTTCGTCGCGAATCCACGACACCGTTGCCCGCCTGACCGAACAGGTCACCGCGACCTTCAAGCGTCGCATGCCATCGGGCGGCACCATCCACATCGAAGAAATCCAGGACCAGGTCGAACTGGCCCTGATGCGTGCCGGCGAGCAAAAAGTCGCGCGCGATTACGTGATCTATCGTGATGGCCGTTCCAAGGAACGCGCTGCGCACAAACCGGCCGAAGAAGCCGTCAACGCTCACCCGTCGATCCGCATCACCCGCGCTGACGGCAGCCTGGCGCCGCTGGACATGGGTCGTCTGAACACCATCGTCACCGAAGCGTGCGAAGGCCTGGAAGAAGTCGACGGCGACCTGATCCAGCGCGAAACCCTGAAGAACCTGTACGACGGCGTGGCCCTGACCGACGTCAACACCGCTCTGGTAATGACCGCCCGTACGCTGGTCGAGCGTGAGCCGAACTACTCGTTCGTGACCGCCCGCCTGCTGATGGATACCCTGCGTGCCGAAGGCCTGAACTTCCTGGGTGTCGCCGAGAGCGCGACCCACCACGAAATGGTCGACCTGTACGCCAAGGCACTGCCGGCGTACATCGCCAAAGGTATCGAATTCGAACTGCTGAACCCGATTCTGGCGTCCTTCGACCTGGAAAAACTCGGCAAGGCGATCAACCACGAGCGCGATCAGCAGTTCACCTACCTGGGCCTGCAAACCCTGTACGACCGTTACTTCATCCACAAGGATGGCGTGCGCTTCGAACTGCCGCAGATTTTCTTCATGCGCGTGGCCATGGGCCTGGCAATCGAAGAGAAGAACAAAGAAGACCGTGCGATCGAGTTCTACAACCTGCTGTCGTCCTTCGACTACATGTCCTCGACCCCGACCCTGTTCAACGCCGGTACCCTGCGTCCACAGCTGTCGAGCTGCTACCTGACCACCGTGCCGGATGACCTGTCGGGCATCTACCACGCGATCCACGACAACGCCATGTTGTCGAAATTCGCCGGTGGCCTGGGCAACGACTGGACTCCGGTTCGTGCGCTGGGTTCGTACATCAAGGGCACCAACGGCAAATCCCAGGGCGTTGTACCGTTCCTGAAAGTAGTGAACGACACCGCCGTCGCCGTTAACCAGGGTGGCAAGCGCAAAGGCGCTGTCTGTGCCTACCTGGAAACCTGGCACATGGACATCGAAGAGTTCATCGAACTCCGTAAGAACACCGGTGATGACCGCCGTCGTACCCACGACATGAACACCGCCAACTGGATCCCTGACCTGTTCATGAAGCGCGTCTTCGATGACGGCCCGTGGACCCTGTTCTCGCCATCCGAAGTTCCGGATCTGCACGACCTGACCGGCAAGGCCTTCGAAGAGCGTTACGAGTACTACGAAGCCCTGTCCCAGTACCCAGGCAAGATCAAGCTGTTCAAGACCATTCAGGCCAAAGACCTGTGGCGCAAAATGCTGTCCATGCTGTTTGAAACCGGCCACCCATGGCTGACCTTCAAAGACCCGTGCAACCTGCGCAGCCCGCAGCAGCACGTGGGCGTGGTTCACAGCTCGAACCTGTGCACCGAGATCACCTTGAACACCAACAAGGACGAGATCGCCGTTTGCAACCTGGGCTCGATCAACCTGCCGAACCACATCGTCGACGGCAAGCTGGACACCGCCAAGCTGCAACGCACCGTGAACACCGCCGTGCGCATGCTCGATAACGTGATCGACATCAACTACTACTCGGTGCCACAAGCGAAGAACTCCAACTTCAAGCACCGTCCGGTGGGTCTGGGCATCATGGGCTTCCAGGACGCTTTGTACCTGCAGCACATCCCTTACGGTTCCGACGCTGCCGTCGAGTTCGCCGACAAGTCCATGGAAGCGGTCAGCTACTACGCGATCCAGGCTTCCTGCGACCTGGCCGACGAGCGCGGCGCTTACGAGACGTTCCAGGGTTCGCTGTGGTCCAAAGGCATCCTGCCACTGGATTCGCAACAGATCCTGATCGAGCAACGTGGCCAGCAGTACATCGACGTTGACCTGAACGAAACCCTGGACTGGGCACCGGTTCGCGCCCGTGTGCAGAAAGGCATTCGTAACTCCAACATCATGGCCATCGCACCGACCGCAACCATCGCCAACATCACCGGCGTGTCGCAGTCGATCGAACCGACTTACCAGAACCTCTATGTGAAATCGAACCTGTCGGGCGAATTCACCGTGATCAACCCGTACCTGGTTCGCGACCTCAAGGCTCGCGGTCTGTGGGACTCGGTCATGATCAACGACCTGAAGTACTACGACGGTTCGGTGCAGCAGATCGAGCGCATCCCGCAAGAACTCAAAGAGCTCTACGCAACTGCGTTCGAAGTGGACACCAAGTGGATCGTTGACGCGGCAAGCCGTCGTCAGAAGTGGATCGACCAGGCTCAATCGCTGAACCTGTACATCGCCGGCGCTTCGGGCAAGAAGCTGGACGTGACCTACCGCATGGCCTGGTACCGTGGTCTGAAAACCACCTACTACCTCCGTGCCCTGGCCGCGACCAGCACCGAGAAGTCGACCATCAACACCGGTAAGCTGAACGCTGTTTCCAGCGGTGGCAACCACGGTGACGACTCGGTCCTGGCCGCTCCAGCCGGTCCGGCGCCAGTGCCGAAGGCTTGCGCGATTGACGAGCCGGATTGCGAAGCTTGCCAATAAGCTGAGCCGGTGAGCGCTGAAAGGTGCTTACCTCGATAACCCCCGATCAGTCCTCTGGATGGGTCGGGGGTTTTCTTTTGCCTTGAGGAAAGTGGTGGCCGGTCTGACGCCTTCGCGGGTAAGTCGGATCGCCGCACCGCTCGCTCCTACAGGATCGCGTTGATTATTTGGGCGACATATACCCTGTACGCCTTTGGCTTGTCGGGGGGTTCTTTTGTCTGGAGGAAAGTGGTGGCCGGGCTGACGCCTTCGCGGGCAAGCCTCGCTCCTACGGGATCGCGTTGATCATATGGGCGACATACATCCTGTAGGAGCGAGGCTTGCCCGCGAAGAGGCCCGTCGTCACAACGCAATATCCGGAACTCGGCATCGAGTAGGAGGCGGATTTACATCCGCCGTCCTCTCACACCACCGTACGTACGGTTCCGTATACGGCGGTTCAGGCTATGCGGCTAAGCCGGTTTATCGTATCCAGTATTGAGATCAACCCTAG
>NZ_JAKLSP010000034.1:0-76976 GCF_022014505.1 Pseudomonas sp. PGPR40
GAATAGGAGGTAGGTTTGCCAGAGGGGGTGGGATTTGGTGGGGGTTTGCATTGAGGTTCCGTCTCGGGTGGGGGTTGGCATTTGGGAAATTCTACGCTACGGAACTGGGAACGAGGCGCTTCTGTTTTGCGGATTTGGGTGGCATGAGTAATGTCTGCTTTCGGGCCAAAAGCAGACGCTCGAATTTGTCTACGAGCTTCAAAATCCTTTGATGAAAAACCGGATATCGCGCTAGTTACGCGGTCAATTTGACCAAGCACCTTCCGAATTAGGCCGTCATTCGTCTTCCAGTCATGGTCCCGGCTCTTCGTCCCAATATGCGAAGAAACTGTCCCGCTACGCCCATAGTCTTGCGCCTGAAATCACTACTGTAGGACCACCCCTATCAATAACTGGTAGGGGGCAGTTACCTACACCGGATGCTCATATTGCGCACCGCCGTACAGCACGGATTGGAGACAACAATGACAACAGTCGCCGCAGCCCAAGACACTCCTTCACCCCTTACCCCCTCGGCACCTGCCACTATCCGGTCGTCAGTGCGCCAGCATTCGATCAAGGTGGAGATTTGCTCCCCCGCCATCGGTGCCGAACTCAGCAACATCAATCTGGCCGATGCTGCCCAGGACCCCGAACTGATCGCAGAAATCAGGGCTCTGTGGCTGAAGCACAAAGTACTGTTCTTTCGCGATCAGGACATCACCCCCCTGGAGCAACAGCACTTCGCCGCGCAATTCGCTGAGCTGGAAGCCCATCCCCTGGCGCCGAGCCATCCGGAGGCGGACAAGCTGCTGATGCTGTACCGCAATCTCGATCCGAGCAAGCCCAAGAGCTATGTCGAAAAGGCCAGCCGCGAAAACCTTTGGCATGCCGATGTCACCTACAAGAAGGCGCCGCCCCGCGGCGCGGTATTGCGCTGCGAACTGGGTCCGGAGGCCGGCGGCGACACGCTGTTTTCCAACATGGTGATGGCTTACGAAAACCTGCCACAGGCTATCAAGCAACGAATCGAACGCCTGTACGCAAAACACGGTGCCGAGCAGACCTTTGGCGCCCAGTTGCCACGCGAAGAACGTCATGCGATGGCTGCGAAGAACCCTGCCGCTGAACACCCGGTGGTACTTACCCATCCAGAGACTGGCGAAAAGGTCTTGTTCGTCAACTCTGCGTTCACGACCCATTTCTCGAATTTCTTCAACTTCGAGGATATCCGCTACGGCCAGGACTTCATGCCGGAAGCTCATCATCTGATGAACTACCTGATGTCTCAGGCCGCGATTCCGGAATACCAGGTACGCCTGAAGTGGCGAACCAATACGGTTGCCATGTGGGACAACCTACAGGTTCAACACTACGCGGTGGCTGACTACGGCAATGCGCCAAGAAAGATGCTCCGCGCCACCCTCGCGGGTACCCCGCTCACCTAATCCAAACGGTTCCCTCCGGGGGAATTCAGGGCACCCGACCGACCATCTGAGTCAGTCGGGCAGCCCTGGCCGCTCACAAATGCTCGACCTCAAATAAAAACAATGGAGATACCTATGCTCTACGAACATATCGACACTGCCGTCATCGATGGCGAATCGCTGCCGTGGATACCCTTTACGCCCTATGCGGAAAACGTCCTGCTGAAGTACTTCAAGCTTGACCCGATCCGCGGTGAATGGATCGTCATGATGAAGTCGCCGATCGACATGCAACTGCCCAAGCACCACCACACGGGTACGGTGATGGTCTACACGATCGAAGGTCAGTGGAAATACAAGGAGCATGACTGGATCGCCGGCCCCGGCAGCATCGTGTACGAGACTGCCGGATCGACTCACACGCCTGAAGTCGTCAGCACGGGAAGCACAGACGGATATGTGCTCACGTTGGTTCAGGTTAATGGCGATCTCGCGTTCCTGGACGGCAACGACAACATCGTCGCGCTGGAAAACTGGAAGACCGGGTTGCAACGTTATCTTGCTTACTGCGAGCAGCATGACATCGCGCCGAAAGACCTGACGGCATTCAACTGACCCGGATTTCATAGGGAAACCCGGCGCCTCTCTTCAAGGGGCGACCGGGCCAGTTGCCGGATAGCAATCATTCAGGGGAGGGAAACAGGCTGTGTCGGGGCGCGATCTTGATCGCGACATCTGACCTGGGCCTGGCCGCCTGCTCGCTCCCCGATCACAGACAAGCGAACGGAGCGATGCCATGAAAGGCCTGATGATGCAAAAGCCGCTTTTGATTTCCTCACTCATTGAACATGCCGATCGCCATCACGGCGATACGCAGATCGTATCCCGTCGGGTGGAGGGCGATATCCATCGCTACACCTTCCGTGACTGCCACCGCCGCGCGCGCCAACTGGCCAGCGCGCTGACCCGCCTGGGCGTCAAGCCTTCCGAGCGGATCGGCACACTGGCATGGAATGGCTATCGGCACCTGGAGTTGTACTACGGCGTTGCCGGCATGGGTGCCATTGTGCATACCATCAACCCTCGTCTGCATGAAGACCAGGTCGCCTACATCGCCAATCACGCCGAAGACCAGTACATCTTCTTCGACTTGACCTTCTTGCCGCTGATCAAGTCCATCGCCGGGCGCTGCAATGGGGTCAAGGCGTTCATCGCCATGACCGATCAGGCGCATATACCCAAGGATGCCGGCATCGACAATTTGCTGTGCTATGAAGACCTCCTTCAAGAGAAATCCCCTGACTACGCCTGGCCGATTTTCGACGAGGATGCCGCCAGCACGCTCTGCTACACCTCTGGCACGACGGGCAACCCGAAAGGGGTTTTGTACAGTCATCGTTCGTCGGTGCTGCACACCTATGCGGCCGCGCTCCCCGACGCCCTGAATTGTTCGGCACACGACGTGATTCTGCCCGTTGTGCCGATGTTCCATATCAACGCCTGGGGACTTCCGTACATTGCGTGCATGGTCGGTGCGAAGCTTGTCTTTCCCGGACCTGCCCTGGATGGAGTATCGCTGTTCGAACTGCTCGAAGCCGAGCAGGTGACACTGTCTGCGGGTGTCCCGACCGTGTGGCAAAGCCTTCTTGGTCATGTGGAAAAAACCGGCCGGCGATTCTCCAGCATGAAACGCAGCATCATTGGTGGCGCCACTTGTCCCCCATCCATGCTGCACAGGTTTCAGGAAACCTACGGCGTAGCGGTATTGCACGTCTGGGGGATGACGGAATTGAGCCCTATCGGAACCGTTGGCACCCTCAAGGCCAGGCATATTGAAATGTCCCCGGCAGAGCGTCATGCCGTGCAATCCAAGCAAGGCCGAGCGGTGTTTGGCGTCGACATGAAGATCGTTGACGCCGATGGCATGGAATTGCCCTGGGACGGCGCAACCTCGGGCGAGCTGTTGGTGCGCGGGCCATGGGTGGTGCGCGATTATTTCAGGAACGAAGCAAACAGTTCGCCGCTGCTCGAACACGCAGGTCAAGGGTGGTTCCCAACCGGCGATGTAGCGACCATCGATGTCGATGGCTTCATGCAGATCACCGATCGCAGCAAGGATGTGATCAAGTCGGGTGGCGAATGGATAGGCTCCATCGAACTGGAAACCATTGCGATGGCCCATCCGGCAGTCTCCCAGGCGGCCTG
This sequence comes from Pseudomonas sp. PGPR40, assembly GCF_022014505.1. NCBI lineage: Bacteria > Pseudomonadati > Pseudomonadota > Gammaproteobacteria > Pseudomonadales > Pseudomonadaceae > Pseudomonas > Pseudomonas sp. PGPR40. Next base: position 3,612 of record NZ_JAKLSP010000034.1, read on the forward strand.
CATTGCCGCTAGACACGCAAAATGGGACGAACGCCCATTGTTGATCGTCGTCACGAAGGCGCAAGCAACACTGACGCGGGAAGAACTGCTCGCCTTTTATGAAGGCAAGATCGCGAAATGGTGGACGCCGGATGATGTGATCTTTGTCGACACAATTGCGTTGGGCGCTACGGGCAAGATCCAGAAGAACCGTCTGCGGGAGCAGTTCGGTGACCATCTTATGGTCAAGGCTGCCGGCTGAACGAGTGCATGCACTGTGCGTGGCCGCGAGTGATCGCGACCACGCACAGTGCGATCGCTTCTAGCGCTCCAGTTGCTCGAGAAACGTCAGGAGCAACTCATTGACTTGATCGACGCTTTCTTCCGCGGCGCTGTGGCCCACGCCGGGTAGCAAGACCTTCTTCTGCAGCCCGGGTAGATAAGTGTCGAGCTGTTCGTAGAGCGCACGGATTTCGACCGGCTCCAGCGAAGGGTCGGCGGCACCACCAATGAACAGGCTCGGCTGGCGCACCACCGCACCGTCGAGAAACGCGGTGATCTCCCAGTTCCGGTCGCGACAGCGGTAGTAGTTCAAAGCACCGGTAAACCCAGTGCGCGTGTATTCAGTGACGTAGTAGTCGAGCGCCCGCGCGCTCAGCCATGACGGGAACTCCCCCTTCGGCTCAGTGAACGCATTGAGAATGGGCTCACCAGGCTCGACGAACAGGCGCCAGCGTTCAGCCCCGACAGCGCTGCCGGAGATCGAGTAGAAGACGCTGCGCAAGGTTTTGCGCGGATCGCTGGCCAACTCGCGGTCCGGCTTGTCGAGCTGCTGGAAATACAGGTGGTGGTACACCCTGCCCTTTGCCATTGCCTGCAAACCTATTGTCGGCTTGACCTTGCCGCGCGGTGGCACCGGCGTATTGAGCATCACCAGGCCACGGAACAGATCCGGCCGCAGCATGGCCGCCGCCTGGGCCACCCAGGCGCCCAGGTCGTGCCCGATGATCACCGCGGATGTTTCGCCCAGAGTCGTCATCAACCCCACCATGTCGCCGACTGCCTGACTCATGTCATAGGCTTCAATGGCATCGGGTCGATCGGTTTGGCCAAACCCCCGTTGATCAGGGACCACGACTCGATAGCCGGCCTCGGCCAACACCGCGATCTGGTGCCGCCACATGTACCAAAGATAAGGAAAACCGTGCAGCAGGATGACGAGAGGCCCTTGCCCCTCGTCGATGTAATGCATGCGAATGCCGTTGAGTTCGGCAAAGCAGTGGTTGAATGCATCGGGGTCATCGGCGTCCACCTGCGCCCTTGCCGCGAGCGGGTGACCGATACCTGTAGCGGTGCGCGTGTCCATTATCTACCTCCATCTTTGTTGTCATTGTCGGCGTGAAGGTAGCCCTGAGCGGCTGTCCTGCACTAAGCTTCTCAGGACACAATCTGGTGAAACTGGGACACGAGGCCAAGCATGTATACCTTGACGCGAAGCGCCAGCCTTACCGACTTTGAGCAGGTTGCCCGTTCAGTGGGGCTCGATCCATTTCGCATGCTGCGCATGACCAGGCTACCGGCCAGTGTCCTCGACGATCCGAACATCATGATCAGCAGCGATTCGGTAGGTTGGCTGCTGGAGGAGTCAGCCCGCCTGTCCGGCCAGGAGGCCTTCGGACTGTTGCTCGCGGAAACCAGACACCTTTCCAACTTTGGCATGCTCGCGCTACTCATCCGCGAAGAGCCAACGCTTCGCGCAGCTTTGCAATCTTGCTTCCGCTATACGCGCCTGCATAACGCCGGTGTGCAATTGTGGCTCGAGGATGTAGGCGAACTGACCCTGCTGCATGTGGGTGTGAACATGCAGGGGCATCATGGCGTCTGGCGCCAGGCGATTGAACAGGCAACCGGCATAATGCTTCGGATGTTGAGCGTTCTGAGCGGCCATGCCTTCCGGCCGGTAAGGGTCAGTTTTACTCACGACCGACCTTCCAGCCTTGAAGTGCACCACCGCGTGTTGGGTACGACTATCGAGTTTTCCCAGGAATTCAATGCCATCGTTTGCCGCAGGCGCGATCTGGATATGCCCATTCCCACGGCCGACCCCGCATTGCATCGCGAGGTGAAGCGATCCCTGGACATGCAGTTGGCCAACCTGCGCGACGAACCGGCGCAGCGGGTACGCCAGATCGTCAAGATGCTGCTGCCAAGCGGACTGTGCTCTGTCGATGGCGTGGCCCAGCATCTCGGGATGCACCGACGCACCCTTAACCGACACCTGGCGGACGAGGGAGAGAGTGTCACGACGATCATCAATGCGGTACGCGCCGAACTCGCCGAAGAGTATCTGGCCAACAGCAAGCGCCGATTGTATGAGGTCGCCGAACTCCTCGGATTTTCCTCTGCCGGTGACTTTTCACGCTGGTTCCGCAGCCGTTTTGGCAAGACACCCTCGGCTTGGGCCGTCTCCTACCGAGAGAGCAAGGCGGCATCCGGGCCCCAATCACCTGAATAAAAAACAGGTTCATGGGCGACTCCAGCCTGCTGACCAGCCACTTGGTCTGAACCTGCCATACCCGACGTTTCTGACCCCGCCATCCCGCCGCCAGCGTCCCAATACGCGAAGATTCTGTCCCGCAACGCCCATTGCATCGCTCTCGTGCAACCTACTATGGGTCGGTGGCCCCTGTTCCGTTGATGGGGGCCACAACATCCACCGGATACACGTTTACCGCCCAGAATCCTGGATCCTTGATGGCTCCAGCGGTTTGTGAATTCGAGTCCAGCAACCAATTCGCTGGTGATGCAAAAAATACGATCCTGAATCTGATCGCGCTACTTGCAGTCCTCCACCGGGATCGCCCCGGGAGCAGCACAAACGTCATCAGAACAGCGCCTGATCGCGCAACACATCGTCAATGAAACGTCACCATCGGCCGAGGGAAGTCCTACACATGCCCACGCTTGTTCGCGCCGCCGTTTTGACCAAATACCTGGAAGTTACCCAGGACCTGGGATTCAACCCGCACGACGTCATGGCAGTCGCAGGCCTGAACAAGGCTCGGCTGCAAGCCCCCGAATCCCGCATCCCCATCGATGCCGCCGTGCGTCTGCTGGAAGATACGGCCGCCGCCAGCGGTTGCCAGACCTTCGGCCTGAGCATGGCCGAGTCGCGCCAGCTTTCGGACTTCGGCGTGGTCAGCCTGCTGCTCAGTCATCAACGCACCCTGCGCGAAGCGTTGCAGGTCATGGTGCGCTACCGTCATCTGATGAACGACTCGCTGGCCATCTTCGTTGAAGAGAGCGGCAAAATGGTGATCATTCGTGAAGAGATGGTCACCGAGTCGCCGATGCCCAGGCGCCAGGCTACGGAACTGGCCATCGGCGTGACGTTCGGTCTGTGCTCGGCCCTGCTCGGCTCACACTGGCGCCCTTACAGCGTCAACTTCATGCACCAGCCGCCAGACAACCTGTACCCGCATCGGCGCGTGTTCGGCTGCAACCTGGAGTTCGGCAGCGAGTTCAATGGCATCGTTTGCCCTGCCGCCTGCCTCGACATGATCAATCTCAATGCCGACCCGACCATGGCCCGTCATGCACAGAGCTACCTTGACTCGCTGCAAAGCCCCGAAAGCAACTCGATGCTGTTCGAAGTGCGCAAGGCCATCTACCTGCTGTTACCCATGGGCCGCGCCACCATCGAGCAGATCGCCCAATCCCAGGGGATGAACGTGCGCACCCTGCAACGTCGCCTCAAGGACCACGGCTGTGCCTTCAGCGACCTGATCAACGATGTGCGCCGTGCCTTGGTACTGCGTTATCTGGAAAACCCGAACCACTCGATGAGCCACATTGCCGACATGTTCGGCTTCTCCATGGCGAGCTCCTTTACCCGCTGGTTCATCAGCCAGTTCGGCATGCCGCCGGCGGTGTGGCGCAGCGCGCAGAAACAGTCCGCTTGCCCCTCGACGTACGCTGCCGCCCCCAAGCCTTTCTGAGCCCGCGGCCAAAAAAAACGGCGACTGCTGGTACAGTCGCCGCAGAAAAACGGTGTAGGTGACACAGGTCGGGAGCATCACTGCGACGAGGAGCCCGCCCAGTGAAGCCCGGCTATAAACCTCTGGAACGCCTCTATTCAGAGGCCCCAATGAAAATGAAATCAAAACACACATCGAGACATAAACGACGTCTCACAATTTCACCTCTACCCCGACTTCACTGACAGGGTCAGGCACGCTCTGACCCTGAAGGCGGGCAATATCTTTGTGGTAATGACACTTGGCATAAAAGAACACCGCGGCCGCCGCGAGGCTGACCAGTGGCACCAGTTGAAACGCAGCATGCAGACCGATGAGGTCCGACACCCGACCGGTGATGAACGGCCCCGGCGCCAGCCCCAGCAGGTTATTGGCCAAGGTCAGCGTGGCGAAGGCCGTGCCGTGCACCGAGTAATGGGTCAGGTTGGCAACCATCGCGCCGCTGGGGCCTGTAGTGCCGGTGGCAATCAACATGCCCAGGCAGATCAGCAGCAGTTGCACCGGCCCCGCCTGCAAGGCAAAGGCAGCCGACAGCAACAGGCAGCTGCCCAGGCAGAAGCCGATGGCCAGGCTAACCTTGCGCTCCGGCGAGTGGCGACATAGGCGATCACTGAGCATGCCGCACAGGATCATCCCCACACCGCTGCACAGCACGATGCTCGCCGCCATGCCACCGGCCTTGTCGGTGGGCATGTCGTAGTAGCGGTTGAGGTAACTGGGAATCCACACCATCACCGTGCCGCCGACGAACAACTGCAAGCCACTGGCGACATAGGTCGCCACCACCGAACGGCTGGACCAGAGCGTGCGTAGCGGACGCTTGATCGCAGCTGTTGCCTTGTTCGCCACTGGCGCGGCACGTGGCGGCGCAATACGTGCTTCCTTGACAATGAGCGGATACAGCATCGCCAGCACCAGGCCAAACAACGACATGCCGGCGAACGACCAGCGCCAGCCCAGCTTGGCCGCGATGGCGCCGCCCAGGGCCATCCCTAAAACAGCGCCGAACAAACCTCCGGCCATGAAGGCACTGGCCAGGGTGGCGCGCATATGTTTGGGGAACACCGAAATCACCACGGCAATGCCGACGCTGCCGTAGGCGGCTTCGCCGACGCCGACCATGAACCGCGCGATGAACATCTGCTGGTAATCCTGCGCCAACGCGCAACCCAGGGTGGCCACGCTCCACAGCAACGCCATCAGCGCCAGGCTCTTGACCCGGCCGAAACGATCGGCCAGCAACGACAGCGGAAACGTCAGCAGGCCAACCATCAGGGCAACGATGCCACTGAGCAAACCGAGCTGTCCGTCGCTCAACGACCACTCACTCTTGAGCAGCGGGAACACCGCGTTCAGTACCTGACGCGACATGTAATCGGAAATCAACAGGCCGAATGTCAGTGCAAAAACGATCCAGGCATATTGGCGCGCCACGCCGACGCAGCCTGCGTCGTCATCGTCGCCGGCGATTGGGTGAAAGGCCATGCAGCCTCCTCGAAGTCTTTATTTTATTGTTGTTATCAAGCGTGTAGCCGGACGGCGAGCGATAGTGTCTTCAAAGCCCGCACGCGAGTACATCTACATGGCCAGGGCCATGCCGTTGCCCGGCAGAACGTTCTTGAGCAGGGATCGGCGGTCAGGGTGCAACCGTCCCGCACCCGAATGATGTTGAACGGATCCGGGCCATCAAAACCGCCACCGATGCCGATCCAGGTATGGCGTTGAATGCATCGGGGTTGTCAACATCTTGTCGCGTTGCGGCGAGCGGTTGACCAATGCGCATTGCAGTGCGTGCATCCACTTTTTACCTCCATCTATTTTCAGTAGTCGGCTTGAAGGTAGTCCTCAGAGGGCGTCTTGCACTCAGCTTTTCAGGACACAATATTGTGATGCTGGGACAGGAGAATATCGGGACACCCGGCGCTGCTCATCCGCGGCTGCCCACTTCGGTCCGCACATGGCGACGTCGGGGCCGAAGATGCTCATGATGGCGTTGCGTCCGCCGAAGATCAGGTGCGCGCGGTCCGGGTACCTTGGCGCTGAGCACGTCGCCAAACACGATGATGTACACCGCCAGCACCGTTGGAATTGCCGAGATGAACATCGACAAAGGCGGCATGCCGAGACCGAACACCGTGTAGTGGGTCCACAAACCAATGAAGTCCGGCTGGCTGATGCCCCATTGAATGGTCGGCCACGGCGCCTCGTTGAACAGCGGGGCGATGACCACCGCCAGCAGGACAATCGGCAGGATGCCGAGCCTGGCGTGGTGATCATCGAACGTTTCAAGGGTGGGCCGAAGGCAATGGGTTCGATCATTGCCGGTGTCGGCTCATTCCGCTGGGGGACCAATACCGGGCTGCTGCTATTGCCAGTGGTAACCCTGGTGCAACCGATTCTGGGCGTCGCGCTGTCCCTGACCCTGCTGATCCAAGGTTATGTCAGCGTGCGTCTGGGCATCCTGGAAGCGCGAAGCCAGCGTGACCTGGGTATCGTCGGGGTGATCGGCGCGGTGCTGGCAATCAAGGGCGCGAGCTGGGCGTTCGCCATCGGCGTGGTGTTGTGCTTGCTGATCTACGGCAAGAATTTTTTCCGTGGCGAAAACGACAGGACCTTTGCCCGTGACCTGAACACGCCCGAGACGTCGCCCGAGACGCCGTTGAAACCGGTTGAGGTTCAACGTGTGGCCGAGACGGCGGCAGTCGAATAAGGCTTCGATCTTCGTTCATGGCGCGCGGCGTAGTGCCGGCCAGCACATCCAAACATTGATGTTGGCTGACACTACGCCATCGCGAGCAAGCTCGCTCCTACAGGGTATCGGGGGTTTGGAGGATTGCACTCGGTCAGGCGTTTGCCCCGGCGTAGACGCGACGTTCACCCGCTCGTTGCATCCATCGCTCGCATCGATAGTCACCATCAGCGCAATGAAGTTCTCATAAAAAATCCTCGGCGTAACATCCGCTCCATACCCAACCAATAACACCCCGGAGCACACCATCATGAAACGCCAAATCATCCTCAGCATCGCTTTCTCGGTTTTTGCAGTTAACGCTTTCGCCGCTTTCTCTGCTCACCCGGTCGTCGCAGAAGGCGGCTCGGATCGTCTGATCGAGAACCGCGTTGCCGAAGGTGGTTCCGATCGTCTGATCGAAAACCGCATCGCTGAAGGTGGTTCCGATCGCCTGATCGAAAACCGCGTCGCTGAAGGCGGTTCGGATCGTCTGATCGAGAACCGCGTCGCTGAAGGTGGTTCGGATCGTCTGATCGAAAATCGCGTCGCTGAAGGCGGTTCAGATCGTCTGATCGAAAATCGCGTCGCAGAAGGCGGCTCGGATCGTCTGATCGAAAACCGCGTCGCTGAAGGTGGCTCGGATCGTCTGATTGAAAACCGCGTCGCTGAAGGTGGCTCGGATCGTCTGATCGAAAACCGCGTCGCTGAAGGCGGCTCGGATCGTCTGATCGAAAACCGCGTCGCTGAAGGCGGTTCCGATCGTCTGATCGAAAACCGCGTCGCTGAAGGTGGTTCCGACCGTCTGATCGAAAACCGCGTTGCTGAAGGTGGTTCCGATCGTCTGATTCAAAATCGTACTGCATGAATGAGTGGCTTTACCGCGACACCCGAAAAAGAACCGGCCTTATCAGCCGGTTTTTTTTTGCGTTTTTTTTGCCCAGTTGCATCGTCAAATGAATTATTGTCGATGCTCGCCCAAGGTAGCCGAAGGTGGGGTTTCGGCGTGTTGGCGTCTCATCAACTGCAGCAAACGGAGTCACTTACATGGAAGTCATCAATCAGTTGCAACCCGCAGAGTGCGCAGGCATGGAGGACATCCGATGCGAAATCGATGCCCTTGATCAGGGCGTTATCAAGCTGTTGGGCAAGCGTTTTCGCTACGTGCTGGCGGCCTCGAAGTTCAAGACCTCGGCGACTTCGGTGCGTGCTCCGGAGCGTTTCAAGGCGATGCTGGCGACACGTCGCGAGTGGGCCGAGGCCGAGGGCTTGAGCGCGGATGCCATCGAGAAGATGTACAGCGATCTGGTGAACCACTTCATTGCCGAAGAGATGAAACACTGGGCGGCCCATCAAGCCGAAACCTGATTCTGGTGTCCGGGCTGCCTGTCAGGCAGCCTCGCGACCCTTCAGTAAGTCCCTTCCCGCATCCATCGTCTGACCTCAGCCTGTATGGCATAAGCCGGCGCTTCCACAGCATTGAAATCTTGGGTATAGCGCTGGGCAAATTCCTCTACCCCCCATTCCTGAAACTGCTGCACATGTTTTAGCTCATGAGCCCAGAGCGCGATGTTCTGTTCTACGGCTTGAGCGTCACGGAAGAGGATGATGTCGATCAGCGTCACGGCACCGACATCGGGGTTTTGCAGCATGGCAGTGGCGGCGCTGAATTCGCCGTTGTCGCTAATTTTGTAGCGCGCGGTATCGAGGACTCTGGGGTCGTACCAGCGCAGCAGTTGCTCCCGGATGTGCGGTGGAATGGGTTGGAGGCCGGCGCTGGCTGCTTCAGCGCGAGCTTGGGTCAGCCACAGCGCCAGGGCGGGTGCTGCGATCTGGTAGATGCCATCTGGCAAGGGGCCAAGCACCTGTCCCGGATCTGGCAGGCAGATGCAGCCGTCCAGGCACACTTGTTTCTCGCCAGCTGGGCAGGCGTTGGTCTGGGCTGGCGCTTCAAGCGTCAGGCAAAGAGCAAACAGCGCCATCAGGCGCGGGGTGATGGGCGGCATTGGGCGCTCCAGGGGCGGACGCAGCGCGAACAGTGGATCACCATTGATCGACGACTCGCATAGCTTTAGCGTAGTCCCGAACACACGTTGGCGATCCACGTTACTCAAGCTCCTCTACTCTGCGCGCGCATGCTCCAACACCACTTCCAATGGGTGGCGCAGTTGCCTGTTGGCCTGGCGCTTTACCTGACTGCGGCAGGAGTAACCCGTCGCCAGTGCTTCACCCGACTTGTCGAGCTTGCCGGCCCAGGACTGCTCGAAAATGGTCCGCGAGGTGTCCTGGTTTCGCGCTTCATGGCCGTAGGTACCGGACATGCCGCAACAGCCGGTCGCTTCAGTCACCAGCTTGAGCCCAAGCCTTGCAAACACTGTTTCCCATTGCGAAGTGCTGGCCGGCACATTGGTCTTCTCGGTGCAGTGCGCCAACAAACGGAATGTCTGGGTAACGGGATGCGGGTTTTCGGGCAACACATCGAAGAGCCACTCCTGAGGGAGCAAGACTTTCGGGCAATCATTGAGCCCTGGTACTTTCTGATATTCCTGGCGGTAGACCAGCGTCATCGCCGGATCCAGGCCCACCAGCGGTACTTCGCAGTCAGCCAGCGCCTTGAGCTGATGGGCGTTGCGGATCGCCGCTTTGGCGAATGCGCCGAGGAAGCCCTGTACATGCAAAGGCTTGCCGTTGGCACTATAGGGCGCCAGAAACACCCGATAGCCCAACTGATGCGCCAACTGGATAAAGCTCGCCAGCAACGGGGTTTCGAAGTAACGGGTGAAGGCGTCCTGCACCAGCACCACGCTACGCTCACGTTGAGCAGGCGTCAGTTCTCGCAAGGCCGGCACGGTGGCGACAACGACCTTGCAGCGGGTCAACGTGGCCTGCAAGTCGTAGCGGTTGATCAGCGGACTGTCGAGCATGCCGACGTGTTGCTCAAGCAAGCGGCTCATCCATTTCGAGCCCATTACCGCGTTGTACAGGCCCGGCGCGTAGGCCATGTAAGGGATGGTGAACTCCAGCGAGCCGATCAGGTAATCGCGAATCGGGCGTTGATAGCGACCGTGGTACAGCTCCAGAAAACGCGAGCGGAATTCCGGGACGTTGACCTTGATCGGGCATTGACCCGCACAGGATTTACAGGCCAGACAGCCCGCCATCGCGTCATAGACTTCGTGGGAGAAATCCGCCTCGCCGCGCGAGCGCGCCAGGTTATTGCGCAACCGCGTCGGCAACCCGCTCAACCACGACAATTTGCCCCGCGCCGCTTTCAGAACATCGATATTGGCCGCGCCTTGCAGACGCAACCACTCGCGAATCAATGACGCCCTGCCCTTCGGCGAATGCTGGCGTTCACGGGTGGCTTTCCACGACGGGCACATCGCATCGTTGGGGTCGTAGTTGTAACAAGCGCCGTTACCGTTGCAGTGCACGGCGGTGCCGAAACTTTGCCAGACGCGCTCGTCGATTTGCCGATCCAGATCACCGCGCAGCGTCACTTCGTTGACCTTGAGCAAGCCTTGGGCGGCATCCGGCGGCGTGCAGATCTTGCCGGGATTGAGCTGATTGTGCGGGTCGAATGCACCCTTGAGCGATTGCAGCGCCGGGTACAGTTCGCCAAAAAACTCAGGAACATATTCCGAGCGTAAACCCTTGCCGTGCTCGCCCCACAGCAGACCACCATAACGCCGGGTCAGCTCGGCCACGGCATCGGAAATCGGCTTGATCAGAGCGGCCTGGGCCGGGTCTTTCATGTCCAGCGCCGGGCGCACATGCAACACACCGGCATCGACGTGACCGAACATGCCGTAGACCAGACCATGGCTGTCGAGCAACGCGCGGAACTCGGCGATGTAGTCGGCCAATTTCTCCGGCGGCACGGCGGTGTCTTCAACGAAAGGCTGCGGGCGAATCTCGCCTTCGACGTTGCCCAACAGTCCGACCGAGCGTTTGCGCATGGCGTATACGCGAGTCACTGCTTCGGCACCTTCGGCCAGCGTGTGGCCCAGCCGCTCGATCGTTGTGTCGGCCTGCAGATGCTCCACGAATGACGCCACGCGAGCGTTCACTTGCGTCAGGTCTTCCCCGCTGAACTCCACCAGATTGATGCCCAGCGTCGCGCGCTCGGCGTCGCTCGGAAAATACTCGGCGACGCTGTGCCAGACGATGTCTTTCATCGCCAGCAGCAACACCTTGGAGTCCACGGTTTCGATGGACAGCGGCTTGTGCGCCAATAACGCGTTGGCGTCGCGCAGCGCATCCATGAAGCTGGCATAGCGTACGTTCACCAACACCGAATATTTGGGAATCGGCAGCACGTTGAGCTTGGCTTCGACGATGTAGCCCAGCGATCCTTCCGCACCGCAGAGCACGCTATTGAGGTTGAAACGTCCGTGCTCGTCACGCAGGTGCGCCAAGTCGTAACCCGTCAGACAGCGGTTGAGTTTGGGGAACACCGACTCGATCAAGTCGGCCTGGGTTTCCTGAATCTGCCGCGCTGTACGGTACACCTCGCCGATGCGGCCGGACTGCGCGCACGCCACGTCCAGCTCCGCGTCGGACAGAGGCTGGCTATGCAGACGCTCACCGCCGAGCAGCACGCTATGCAGCTCCAAAACATGATCGCGAGTCTTGCCATAAGTGCAGCTGCCCTGGCCGCTGGCGTCCGTGTTGATCATGCCGCCCACGGTGGCGCGATTGGAAGTCGACAACTCCGGGGCGAAGAACAGCCCATGAGGCTTGAGCGCGGCATTCAGCTGGTCTTTGACCACGCCCGCCTGCACCCGCACCCAACGCTCGGCGACGTTGATTTCCAGAACCGTGTTCATGTGCCGCGACAGGTCGACCACGATGCCATCGGTCAATGACTGGCCGTTGGTCCCGGTGCCACCGCCCCGCGGGGTCAGCTTGATTTGGCGAAAGCGTGGTTCGGCCATCAAGGTAGCGATGCGCACGATGTCGTCCGCGTCCAGGGGGAACACCGCCGCTTGCGGCAAACGCTGGTAAATCGAGTTGTCGGTCGCCAGCACGGTCCGAGTGGCATAGTCGGCACTGAGCTGACCGCGGAAGCCGCTGGCGCGCAGGGCTTGCAGAAATTCCGGGTACTGGGCCGCGGGTTCAACGGTCGTCAACTGGGCGATCATCGCAGGCTGGTCTCTTGTCTAATCACGGAAAAATCAAAACACTTGTCGCCTGAGCATTAATAGGTCAGCCTCAGGTCGTCGGCTTCACCCATGATCCTGCAGGTTTCAGCCTTGGACAAACGGATAATCCTGCCGCTATCGATGACTTTTACGAATGAATTACCGCCACCTCACCCCCTCGATGTCATTGCTGCTGGCCTTTGAAGCCGCCGCCCGACATGAAAGTTATACCCGTGCAGCGATGGAACTCTCACTGACCCAAAGCGCAGTCAGCCGGCAAGTCCAGGCGCTGGAGCAGCAACTGGGCCTGACGCTGTTTCGCCGTGAAGGCCGGCAGGTGCAGTTGACCGATGTCGGTCGTCTTTATCAGCGGGAAATGAGCGAGGCGCTCGGACGCATCCGCAGCGCCACGTTGCAGGCCATGGCTTATCAATCAGGCAGCGGCACATTGCGCCTGGCCACATTGCCGACCTTCGGCTCGAAGTGGTTATTGCCGCGCCTGCATGACTTCTACAAAACCCATCCCGGCATGCTGGTGCACATCAACTCCCGGATCGACGCCATCGACTTTGAAACCAGCGGCATCGATGCCGCGATCATCGTCGGCAATGCCGATTTACCGGGCCTGATCAGCCATCGCCTGCACGCAGAAGAAATGATGGTGATCATTTCGCCGCAAGCGGCCCAGGCCCATGACGACTGGACACCAGAGCGCATTGGTGGACAGATACTGCTCAATGTCACGAACAATCCCAACGTTTGGGGCGAGTGGTTCAGCCACCACGGCTTGCCCCATCGAATGATGCGTCTGGGGCCGAGTTTCGAACTCACCTCGCACTTGATCCAGGCCGTCAGAGCCGGCATCGGAATCGGTCTGGTGCCGCGTATTCTAGTGGCCGACGAGTTAGCCAACTCAGAGCTGATCAGCCTGGACCTGCCTTTCGCCAGCCAGCGCAGTTACTACCTGACCTATCCGCCGCGCAATGAAATGCTGCCGTCACTCATGGCGTTCCGTACCTGGTTGCTGGAACAGATATGAATGCAGTTTTCAACCGGTGCCGACATCTACGCAAAGGGCTTCAAGCAGCACCTGCTCCAGGATGACAAAAAAACATTTGATGTGAGCCTGTTTCAATGCCTGTGGCCGGGTCACCAGATAGACCTCCATATCTGGAAGCTGGAGATCCGGGAACAACCCGATCAGGTCCTTCGCCAGAATACGGGGCAGCACTGCCACGCCCATACCTCGCTTTACCGATTCGAGCTGAACCGCGAACGAGTTCACGCTGATCTGCGTGCGATCCAGACCCGCAGCCTTTGCGGCACACATTTGCGGCAACCTATCCAGCGGAGGAAGCAAGGCAATATTGACCGCAGTGGCCGGCGTCACCCCTGGAAACCGCTTCAGATAACTTGCATCGGCGAAGACACCGTAAGCGAGCCTGCCTATGGGGCGATAAATCAGCGATGGCTCGCCCAGATGAACTGTGCGTACTGCAATGTCTGCGGCGCCGCGGACAATCTTGTGAAAGTCGACTGTTATCAGCAATTCCACCGAGCATCGTGGGTGCGCAGAGGTGAAGCGACTCGCGGCCTCCAGCACGCAGGACGAGAATCCCTCTCCCGCACTGACCACGACACTGCCAGATAGCTCTGTGTGCAACTCGGACATGCCCGTAACGGTTTGACGCCTCAAACCCGCTTCAGCAGCCAGGGCAACGTCCACGAGGGATTGGCCGCGCGGGGTCAACCAGCATCCTTCAACGCCCCGCTCGACGAGTGGCTCGCCCAAGGCGCCCTCAAGTTGGGTCAATCGGCGGGAAACGGTAGACGCCGCGACCCCCAGCAATTGGCCGGCCTGAAGAAAGCTGCCGCGCCGCGAGACGGCCAACAACAGACGAAGATCATCCCAATTTGCTTGCAACGCCATGCTCCATAGCCTCCCTGGTCTGCATATATGCAAAGCCATTATGCAGTAGTCGCTGTTTTTCGGCAGGGGCCTCAAAGGTATATCTACAGCCCCTCGAAACGAATGGAATGGAACGGACTGTATGACTACTGGCCCCAACGACTTTGCGGAACGCGCCGCCAGCGCCTTCAATCGCCGTGATGTGGAGGCGATGCTTGCGCTGGTTTGCGAAGACTTCATCTATTTCGATGGGATGGGGATGCAAACCGGTCGCGAATCCATGCGCCAGCGAGAACTCGCATTACTCGAAGCGTTCCCCGATGCCCAGCTGACCTTCAGCCCATTTGCCGTCGATAACGATCGTTTAGCACTGACCGCCTTCCTGACCGGCACCTTCACCGCACCCTTAGTGCTGCCGGACCGAGTGATTCCACCCCATGGCCGCCACATTGCCGTGTACTACGCCGCACACTTCACCTTCAAAGACGGCCTGGCCATCCGTGAAGAGGCCTTCTTCGACAGTGCGGTGTTGATGTCATTTTTTAGCCGATCAAACTGAGGATTGAGCGATGCAAAGCGTATTCGTTACTGGCGCAACAGGCTTGCTGGGCAATAACCTGGTGCGTGAATTGGTCGCTCATGGCTGTACGGTCAAAGCGCTGGTCCGATCAAGGGCCAAAGGTGAACAGCAGTTCAACAATTTGCCGGGAGTTGAGCTGGTCGTTGGGGACATGGCCGATGTCGACGCATTCGCAGCGTCGCTGCAAGGCTGCGATACGGTGTTTCACACCGCGGCGTTCTTCCGCGATAACTACAAGGGCGGCAGTCACTGGAAGGAACTCGAAAAGATTAATGTGTCTGGTACGCGATGCCTGCTTAACCAGGCCTACCGGGCCGGTATACGACGGTTCATCCATACGTCTTCCATTGCGGTGCTCGACGGCGCACCTGGCACGTCTATCGATGAGACATGTCTGCGGGCCGACGCCGATGCGGATGACTACTACCGTAGCAAGATCCTCGCCGACCGTGTCGTCTTGTCGTTCCTGGAGGTCCATCCCGAGATGCATGCCTGCATGGTCCTGCCTGGCTGGATGTGGGGCCCTGCCGACATTGGCCCGACCTCCTCGGGACAGTTGGTCAACGATGTCGTGCGCGGCAAATTGCCCGGACTGATCCCCGGTAGTTTCTCCGTTGTCGATGCCCGCGATGTGGCATTGGCGCAGATTGCCGCCGCCAGGCATGGACGGCGCGGTGAGCGCTATCTCGCGGCGGGCCGGCATATGACAATGCGTGAACTGGTGCCTGTTCTGGGACGTATAGCGGGCGTCAAGACACCCGTTCGACAATTGCCGCTGGCCTTTCTATACACTTTGGCGGCTGTGCAGGAGATCTATGCGCGTATTACCGGCAAGCCCATTCTGCTGAGCATGGCCACGTTGCGCCTGTTGGTACGAGAGAAGGACCGCTCGTATTTCAACCACAGTAAAAGTGAACAAGAGCTTGGCCTGAGTTTCCGCGCGCTAGAGCTGACAATCACCGACACCGTGGCGTGGTACCGTGATCACGATTGGTTTGAAACACCCCAGGACAAGGACGTAAACATACTGTGAGCAGGAAAATAATCCTGATGCGCCACGGCCAGCCAAAGTTGGTCGCAACCGAAAAAATGTCAGCGCACGATATGAAAGACTGGATCGAACACTACAACCAGTCCGAAATCACCCACCAACCCGTCCCGGATGCCAGCCTGCAGCTCGCAGCAACCGCCACGGTGGTTGTCTCAAGCGACGCGCCTCGCGCACTGACTTCCGTCCAGGCGCTTGGCCTGAAGCCCACCCTCGTCGACGCGCTTTTCCGTGAAGCGCAACTGCCTTATGGTCACTGGAAACTGCCACGGCTATCGCCGTTTACCTGGGCATTTATCTTTCGAGTCCTATGGTTGTGCGGTTACTCCCGCAGCGTCGAATCCGTCGGCACGGCGAGGATACGCGCCAGCACGGCAGCTCAACGACTTCAGTCCCTTGCCAGCGAAGGACCGGTTCTGCTGCTCGGTCATGGCATCATGAATCGAATGATCGCCAAACAACTGGTGGCAGATGGATGGACTCGCCAAAAACGTAATGGCAGCCAGTATTGGAGTGCGACGGTGTATCAATACGGCGGTGTTTAAGAGGGGCCTGTTGAACGACGTTGGGCCGGACCTGCACCAGCATGGTCAACCGGGCCGACGCCAAGGCTCCATAGGTAATGGTTTAGCGTTGATTTGTATGGGCGACTAAATTACAGCGGAGCAAACAGCTTTCGACCCTGAGTTGACGTTGACGAGTGTCCGCTCAGGGTCGGATAGCTGCCCTTTGTGACCGGAAGAAATCGGCCAGAAGCGGACACTATTGGCTCTGTTAAAGTACCTCTCTGAACACAACTAACGGACGGCTTCATGGAACGATTCCATCCTAGTGGCATTGATGCAGACGGTTATATCCTCACCGTGCCCAATGTCGAGGTGCAGTCACAGTTTCAGGATTTGCTGGCGGATGTTTGCATGACGCTCACTGGGTCGGAACCTCTGCTGGACGGGATTTATCTTTATGGCAGCGTCGCTAGAGGCAACGCCGTGCCGGGGGTTTCCGACCTGGACTTGACCCTTGTCCTTCACAGCCCTCCTACGTCGCAGGATCTGGAAATGCTGCAAACTCATCCGGTCAACTCAAGTACTTCGCTCTGAACAGGACCTGTGGCCGCAAACACTGGAAGAGCATGTCGAGCTGTTTGTTCAGCATTACCCGTGTATGAGAATGCAGATCTCTTTTTTCTTGTCCCGCCCCATAGCTGCAAGCCCCGGAGAAAATAGAGAAAATAGATCTGTCCCCTTATTGGTCGGACTTCCTGCTATCGCGCATGCAGCGGCTGAAATTGACCCGCGCGCATTTTCCAGGCGCAGTTGATCGGGCTCTCAGGCTTCAATGCAAGGCGCTCGGCAACCAGTGCCTCGGCAAGTGTGCGGTTGCCAAGGCGAATAGCGGCTTCGGTCAGCGTCCATGAGAAGACATCACGCTGCGCGTGACTACCGCCGAAGCGGTTGGCTTTGGCTCGTAAGGGCATCAACGACGCTATAGCCTGGGCATAATCCCCACGACCAAACGCCACTAACCCTTCGCACGCCGGCACACCAATCTCTCTACTCATCATGGCGTTGGTACCAGTGCCAGCAGCGGCCCGCTTCAGGGTATCCAACTGCTGAGTTTGTGCACGGCTGTTTGCAGAACCCACGAATGACATCATCGCGTTCACGTCGTTAAAGGCGTAGAAACCGTCTTCACAACGGGACTCCCATCTTTCGGCCAGTCCTTTCCACCGATCTCCAACGTCATGACCGAGCAGAGAGAGTCTCCAGAGCAGCGCTGATCCATCAAGTAGCTCAAGCGCTTGACCAAATCCGCCCGCTGAAATGTCCTCATCAAAGAGACGAAACGCGCCCGCCACATCATTGGCCTCAAGGAGGAATAGCGCTTGGTGCCACCACAAATGGAAGGCAAACATGCTATTGGGAGCCCAAGCACTGGCGCTGGATGAAAGATACTTGGCCCCCTCTTCGCTACGGCCCTGCATTTCCATGACATGGGTGACGGCATGCACTGCCCAGCCATCCTGCGGGTTCAAGGCAACAGCCTCGCGCCCCTGCTCTTCAGCCTGCCGGTAATCCCCTGCCTCTTCCAGGCCAAAGGCATACATCCCTTTCACAAAGCCAAAGCCAGGAATCTGGTTATCCCAGCGCGGCATCACACGAGCCACGCGATCACGTAGCATGTGCGAGTAACCTAGATAGAAGTCGCCCAAATGGGCGAATTGCAGTGCCAGCAGATCACGGGGGTGCTCCATCGAAACACGCCCCCAGGTTTCGATTGCCCGCTCCCAGTCGCCGTCGAACCAAGCGCGTACGGCATGGATATGCTGCCGCTCGCGATCATTCGCTTTCGGTGCCAACCGCTCTGCCGCGTCCAAACTTTTGAACAGCTCTGAGTCAAACGCTTTGTCGGTCGCAGTCGCAATCGCGCCAGCACGAAAGGCGTAGGCCAGCGCAAAATCCGGGTGCTGCGCGATAATTTTGTCAGCCGCCGCCAGAGGATCGGCCTGGTAGGCATGCAGCAAGTCGCAAGCGCTATCCAGAGCATCGATCGCCTCCTGCACGTCATAGGAAACAGGATTGCCACGCTTGTCGCGTTTGCTCATGGTTTCCTCCTGACCACGCCCTAAGGGCATACATGATCGAGATGTGAAGATCGCTCTCGATTGTCTCCCCGAATGTGGCTCAGAGACACTTTTCCGACGAAACGTGAATGGCTGCTTCTGGCCCAGGCTGCGTAAAAACGACTGCATCATTTTTTGGTCTGCGTTGCTACGTGAAATCTGCCGAAGTTCTGGTCAAATCAAGACCTGAAATTTGCGTGGGATCGCGTTATTTGACCCGATTCAGATCGCCGTCACTGGTCGAGAACGTTTTCACACAGCCTCGGTCGATTGCTGGCTGTCACGAAGGTCAGAAAATCGGCCTATTTCGGCCCTTCAGAAAAGACAAAAAACGGCCCGAAGGAGACATCAATCTTTGCATTCATACTCTGTAGCTAGCAGAACGCAGAAATGCTCAAATTACCGGACTCTGACAATGAATAGAAAGGTAAGCAGCAATGCCTGAAACCGACGACAAAGCGTTCTACGATCGCGCAGACGAGCATATAAACCTATCAAACGAGCAACTTAGAGAGTTCGAAAATCTTGGCAAGGTAAGCGCGTCGATGATGTTTGGCACTACACGGTTCAATGCTTGGGTGAGCGCTCGCAGCTTCAAATCCGGCGCGGAAATGGCGCAGGCTCGCGAAGAGATGTTGAACTACTTCTGCGAGCAGTACCGGATGATGCTCGAGGATAACCTGGATGACCACATCAACAATTTCAGCAAGTACATCCAACCCGATTGAGCAGCCATTTAGACAAGCAATGGGAGCAACAGGAAGGTTCTAACCTTCCTGCTATGCTGCATCAACCGTTCATTGACTCAGGTCTGAACATTGAACGGCCTAATCCTGATAATGATTTTTCATTTTTTAGGTAGGCTTTGAATGACTCCTCAGCTCTTCCCGATTCATGGCCTCGTAAGTTTTACCCTCGCCATCCTCCTGCTTTTCCTAGGCAAAACCCTTGTCCAGCACAACACCTTGCTCCGTCAATACTGTATTCCTGAATCGGTCGTCGGCGGCTTTGTCTGTGCGGCGGTGACGACCCTTCTTTACTTTGGTCTTAATATCCAGATCGAATTCGATCTGAAAGTTCGCGATACTCTGCTGCTCTATTTCTTTGCCGGCATTGGCTTAAGATCGGACATGCGCCAACTGCTTAAAGGTGGACTTCCGCTGCTGATCCTCCTGTTGCTCGCCGGTGTATTCATCGTCCTGCAAAACGCCCTGGGCATAGGTATGGCCGAGCTATTTGGACTCGATCCCAAGGCTGGGTTGATGGTGGGCTCCATTTCCCTCACGGGTGGCGCAGGCACCACGCTGGCCTGGGCACCGCTGTTCGTCGACAGGCTGGGCATCGATAACGCGCACGAACTGGGCATGGCCAGCAACACTGTCGGCCTGATTGCCGCTTGCGTTATCGGCGGCCCTATCGCCAACCAACTGATACGTCGTTATCAACTGACGCCTTCCGGGGATGCTGCGCTGGAAGTCGGCGTTCTCGAGCAACACCCCATCCAGTCAATGAACTACTACGACGTGCTCTGGGCGTGGATGTGGCTCAACCTGACCCTGATGCTGGGCTATGGGCTCAATCTGCTGTTGGTCAATGCCGGCATCACCCTGCCAAAGTTCGTCAGTTGCCTGTTTGCGGGTATCGTCATACACCACATCGTGGTCGCAGTGATTGGAGATCAGCGGCTGAAAACCTGGAGCGGTGCCAGCTTGGGTCTGTCGCTGATCTCCGATATTTGTTTGGGCATGTTTTTGACCATGGCCCTGATGGGGCTTCAGTTATGGCAGCTCAGCGGCGCATTGATGTTCATTCTGTGTGCTTTGACCCTGCAAATTCTGCTGACGGTGCTCTATACGTATTTTGTGGTCTTCCGCTGTATGGGTCGCGATTACGAAGCCAGCGTGATTGCTTCCGGCTTCGGGGGAATTGCTCTCGGTTCCACGGCGACGGCCATCGTCAACATGACAACCGTGACGCAAAAATACGGTGCAGCCCACCAGGCCTTCCTGATCGTGCCGCTGGTATGTGGCTTTTTCATTGACCTGGTCAATGCCGTGATCATCGGCATGTTCAGTGGTATCTAGCTATCGCTCCCTCTGTCCATGCCTATCGGGATCCGGTCAGCGTGGTGGTTTTGACTCTAGTACGCTTTTTTGCCAAGGAGACCCCTTGGAAACGCTATACGCAATGCATTCGTGCAGTCGAAAACCTGCTTAAGCCTTGCACCTTGCACGATCGGCCTGAGTTCTTCCGTCATAGCCCCAATCGGTTGCCGGCGAGCACGGCAGAGCTGTTGCAGGCGATAGGCGAGGACCGGATCGACATCGCACTTTGCGCTGGTGAGCCGTTCGGCGCAAACATCGTTACGCGCCTCCCCATGAAGTGGTTCGGCTACCCGGATCTACTACTCGATGACGTGGTTCCGCCCGTTTCTTCTGGCCGCGCAGCGAGTGCTGGACGCCGCCGGACGCCCATGGCGCATGGCGCTCACCACCCCGAGCCTTGATGGTCTACGCGCTGCGGTCGAGGCAGGATTGGGCATTACCTGCCGCACTGAAGCAGGATTTGGCCTACCGGCGATGTCGAGAACATCGCTGCCGCAACTGCCGGAAATCGCCTATTCCATCGTTGAGCGGCGCCAAGGGGATGCGGGCACCAATCTGGCCGTGAGCCGAATGACTGCCCACCTTAAATCAGTAGCGGCATTGCAACAGTGAATGCGATAAATGTAGAAGATAGCTTGTACTTAGAGGCAGCAATCGGCCAAAAGCGGCCTGTGGGGCGCGCCTCGAAAAACTGGGGCAACTCACAATTTTGACTCGATACTACTTACAGACTCACTCAGGCCGGCAGCGGTACCGAATTTCGGACGCAGAATCATCATTCCCACAGATACAAGGCGAGTTGCACTGCGGCTCGCGGATGGCCGCCGGCCACCCGCGAGCCAGTACCATCAAGCCAGCAGCTTAAGCTCGTCTTTACCGTATTTGAGCGATTTCTCGTCTGGAATCATCAGGCCGGTGTGCTCGTCGCGCCCCTGCAGGACGAAGCGGGCGTCCGGCTTGCCCAGTTGCGTAGCGGCCTGCTGGCTGTTGGCGCCGATCTCGCCCTTCTTCATGCGGTTGACGATCACCCCCACCGCCGTATCGTTGAAGTCGCGCAGCATCCAGGCATCGCCATCGCTGTCGCCAGCCACCAACACCGGGCCATAGCCCTTCTGTTTAACCAGCACGTTCTTGATGCCGACGGTCTTGCCCGGACCGTAGTTGAAGTGCCAGTCTGGCCGATAGCGAGTGGTGTACTTGCCGTCTTCCATTGCCATGCGCAGACCGATCACGTTCTCAGGCGGCACGCCGTATCCGTAATGAGGATTGCCCGCGAACACGCGTACCACATCGTCGATCGAGGCGGTGCTGACATAGACGTCGATGCCGTTGGCGCGCAGCGTGTGCATCAGTCCACGAATCTCCTCATGGATACGAATGCCATGGAAGTGGGTAGCAGCCACCACCCCGGCCCTGCCCGGTAATGTGCGCGAACTCTCGTACTTGACCTTGCGCAGCGCGTCGCCGATGGCGGAGTTGTTGGAAGCCTCGGCCATCGCCTGCAACTCAGCCGTGGTCATGTTCTTGTAGAAATACAGTATCCACTTGTAGCCGATCTCCACCGGGTAACTGTCGCAGATCGCGTCGTACATGAAGTAGAGCTTGGCGAGAAAATCCTTGTACTGCTCGCTGGCCTGGATCTCTTCCAGGCTCTTGTCGCCAGCGAGCCCCTTGTAGTTGGCGTGCAACCAGCGGTAATCCGCTTCCACATCGCTGGCGATGTCTTCCATCTTGACCGGCTTGCCGTCCACCGTGGTGTAGTCCTTCATGAACGCGCCGTTCGGCACGTCCTGACGCACCACAGCAGCGAACTCATCAGGCGTCAGCTTGTACTGCAAATGATTGATCTGGTAGACCAGCAGCGCTTCTTCACAGTCGTTCATGATGCAGGTGTTGTCCCAGTCGAACACCGCGTATGGGCGCTGGTCAGGACGGTAGGACGCGCTTTTGACACCGTGCTCATCGATCACCGCTTGCAGACGCTTTTGGTTAAGCGGCGACCAGCGCGCTGGGTCCAGCGCACTCGGTGTGGCCGCAGGCATGGCGGCTTGCGTTATACGGGATGACAACAACAGCGGAGAGATGACGGAAACGGTGGCGAGGGTGTTCAGAAACTGGCGACGCTGCATGGCATAGCTCCTACTTCTAGACGAGAGGTTACAACCGAGGCGATGGCGAAAGCGTGTTTCGAAATACGGACGAGGGGAAGAGCCCGTCCGGCCACGAGGCTAGCTCCAAATACACAAAAAAACAATATTGCCTCAATATTGCACAAAGATGATGCGCAGACCGTGTCAGCTCAATGATCCTGGGGCCGCGCCAAACTTGACAGCGACTGACGCCCCTCCACAATGCGTGCTCGGACAGCGACTCGAACAGCAGGGACACCCGGTATGTGGCAAGAAGAGCGTTACCAGCGGATCCGCGCACTGCTATCGACTTTGCAGCGCGTCACCACCGACCGCATCGTCACGGAGCTGAATGTTTCTCGCGAGACAGTGCGGCGCGACCTGGTCGCTCTGGAAGAACAGGGAGAGTTGAAGCGGATACACGGCGGCGCCATCCGCGTTGAGGACGAAGCGCCCATCGCCGAGCGGGCGCAAAGCAACGTCAAGTTCAAACGTGACCTCGCGCGCGCCGCGGTCAGTCTGCTGTCACATGGGCAGACAGTGTTCATCGACGCGGGCACCACCACCGTCATCCTTGCCGAAGAGTTGGCCAAGCTGGGAGGGCTGACCGTGATCACCAACTCGTTCAACGTGGCACTGCAACTGCGCAACCCCGCCGCGTCGGGCGGTCGGCACAACGAGGTGCTCGTACTGGGCGGTTCACTCGACGATCGTGCGCCGGCGACGGTCGGCAGCACCACGGTGGCGGAAATTGCCCGCTATCGGGCCGACCTGGCGCTGTTGTCGCCGGTCGGCATCGACGCCCAGCGCGGTGCCAGCGACTACGACCACCGCGAAGCCGAAGTGGCGCGCGCCATGGCCGACAATGCCGAAGGCGTAGTCATCCTCGCCGATTACAGCAAGATTGGCGTGGAGAGCCGCGTCGCTTTCTGCCCGCCAGAACGTATCGACGTGCTCATTACCAACCACAAGGCCAGTACCGAAGCGGCGTTCGCCGCACTGAACGCCAAGCTGAAACGTATTGTCCTGGTGTAGCGGTGGTTTGGCGGTTGCAGCAGGCATTGACGCAGCGTGATGCTCAAGTGCAGGCAACCGGGTAGATCTTGCACGATGCGACTCTCGGCGCTGGCAAACTGACGGTAGCTGTTCTGGCCAGACACACAGCGCTGTAGGAGCGTTGTGTCGACGTCGCACAGATAAGACAAATAGTCTTAAGGAGAAGGTCATGTCAGATAAAGGGCATGACGGGCCAAGCCGCGATTTCGGGGGCAATGCAACACCGGTTAAGCATCATTACGGTGTACTCGACAACGGGCCGAAGAACATACGTATGACCTTGTCTCTGCCAATCACGCGTATCAGCTCGCGCATCGTGCAGTACATCAGCACCAGAACCAGCAGCAAAATCTGAATGGCCCAGAAATGCGGCCATACGATCTGCGCGAGCAACTTCTCGTTAGCAGAGATCAAACCACCGACCTCACGCCAAAAATCGATGAGATGTTCCAGATAATGGAAAAGCACGGCTATCAGCGTATAGATAGTTGTTTTCCAGGCGACGTTGTATATCAGTGGTTTTTCCGGGTAACGATTGATGAATGGCAATAAGTCCGCAATCACCACCGCCTTGCCCAGAATCAATGCTGCCAGGGTTACCGATGCGGTCGCGCCCAGCGTCATTCCTGTTTGCTTAAGCATCAGGACACGAATGAAAGCAACAATGTGCAAGGCAATGAAGAAGAAAACTGTGGGTGGGATTATGGCTGCGATCTCTTCTTTGATCTTCTCAGTTAGTTTGCTCATGACGCTCCCCTCTCCTGTAAGCCATTGCCTCTCACGTAGATGTTAGCGTGTCCTCGATTAACGGAGGATTTCGGCCAGCGCTTGGCGCATCGGCTCGCCGGAGACATGGACGAATCCAGAGAAGGGCGAGTCCAGTTCCAGAATCATCATGACGCCTCCGGAAACTGCTATCGAACAGAGGCAGAAAACGGCAATCGTCGTGGCATTGCGAGGTGCGAACAAGCCGAAGCTGGCGAAGACGAGGCCAAGCCAAAAAATCAGCAGGATCAGGAACGGCATCGGAATGTTACTTGCACGCTGTTCCGCCAGCATCCAACGCGCCTGTAACACATCGTCCGACAGCGCAAGCGCCTGGGAGCGCAACCAGCGTTGTCTCGGATCAGTCGCAACAAGCAACAGAATCGATTCCTGTATCGCCTCCATCATCTGAACAGTCGTTTCAGTTGAATGTAAGGTTTTACCTGTCGCTGGAAACAATTCCTCCATTTTAGTTCTCGCGTAGAGGCGCAGCTTAGTACGGGCATCCTCCGCTTCTGGTCCGTAGCGCTGCAGCATGCGGTTGATCCTGACGATATCGACAGCGATCTTCGACACTTCATTCGAGCGTGTCGAAAATGAACTGTTCGCCGTCGAGATCATCAGGCCAATCACCAAGGCCGACAGTGTGCCGACAATCGCCGACGAAACGGAGATTGCATTGCGCGATTCATTGCTCAGATGATGCTCGGGCAGAGCTCGCGCAGCATAGATGCCAATAAGAGCGCCGCCGAAGGTAGCGACGAAGCCGATCAGTCCGATAGCTATATGGTTCATGAGGGAAGATCGCTCATCGCATCACCTTGATATGCTTGCCGACGGCGGATAATTCGTCGTTTTGGCAGAGGCGTCAGAAACGCCAGGTCATGTTGCCGGTCACGGCTTGAATCCAGGCATTGTCGAACTCACCGGAAGTTCGAGTACCCGACACCGATTTTGTCTGGTCCACCGGCATGTCGCCGAGCCACACCATGGCCCAGCTGACGTTGACATCGGTGTCCTTGCTCAGCGCATAGGTCACCCCCGTCGCCAGGCGCCAGGATTCGCCCATAGGTACGGTGAAAGTGCGTTTAGCATCCGAGACGGCACTGCTGTCGTAGGCCACGCCGACATTCCACAGCACTTGCTCGGTGGCTTGGTACTGCGCGCCAAGGGAGAGATGCCAAGTGTCCTTGAAGGCCGCGTCGACCGTTCTTTTTTGCGCACCAAACGCCGTTGTGTCGACCTGTACGGCAATGTCGCCGAACTCTGACCAATCCTGCCAGTTGGCCGACGCCAGCAAGGCCCATTGCCGATCGAGTTGCTGGAACAGGCTCAGGGTGACGGTTTGCGGCACCTGCATGTCGAGTTCGGTGTGGGTGTTATCGATGGCTTGCAACAGCGGACCATCGCCCGTCACATCAAGTCGGTCTTCAAAGTCCAGGTCGACCTGACTGGTGTAGGTCAAACCAATGCGCGTGCCGGGTTGCGGGGCGTAAATCACGCCCACGTTGGCGCCGTAGCCCCAGGTGCCGTCTTTGTACTTGTACTGGCCGTCAGTGCGATCGGTGAAACCGAAGGGTGAGCGGTCGATGGCGGTTTGGGCTTGCAACATGCCGTACATGGCCTTGATGCCGAGGCCCACCGACCATTGCTCATTGAAACGGTAAGCCACGCTGGGCACGAGAGATAAACCGAGCAAGCTGGAGTTCTGGGCAAAATAGCGACCAGACCAATCGTTGTCGTAATCGACCGCCAGCCCGAAGTCACCGTACTGGCCGAACCCGACGCTCCAGTGTTCGTCGAGTTCATGGCTGATGAAGAAGCTGGCGCCGGGTATCGGGTCGAGAGCGTTGCCGCTGCCGCTGCCCGTGCCGTTGGTGGCAGAATCGCGATTGAACGTCAGGTCACCATAAAGCACCTGCAAGCCACCGGTGATTTGCGTCCCTGGCAGGTACCCCATGCCCGCCGGATTGCTGGCGATGGTCGAAGGGCCTTGAGCACGGGCGGCGGCACCGGCATTGGCCAGGCCAGCGTTATCAGTACCGATTTCGTAAAGCATGATGCCGCCGGCCCAGGTTTGCTGGCAAAACAGCGCAAGCAACGTACAGGTCGGCAGGGTTGCGGTTTTTGCAGGCATGCATTCACCTCGGCAATGTCCATTACGAATGCGGGCAGCCCCGTGGATTGGATTGATAGCCCGCACGATTGTGCCGAGTACTGGGGGGAGTGGCGGTCCGGCGACAGTTATCACTTCACTGTGGTGTCAAACGGATAAATCCTGCGCCACTCTTTCGCCATATCCACGACTGTCCAGTTCTGAGCCTTGGCCTCATCCAGCGCTTTATCCAGCTTGCCGATTTTGGATGTGCGGTCATAGGCCCACTCACGCTGCGCATCAGTGTGATGCACCAGGCCCATGAAGCGTTTACCTTCGCCCGCAGCGGTCCATTGCAACATTTGCTGATCGCCATCGGAGTTACCAAAAGCGAAGATCGGACGCCGACCGATAATCGCGGCAATGCTCACCGGCTTGCCGGGGCCATCATCGTTATGGGCCAGTTTTGGCATCCGCATGATCACCGGTTTACCGTCGTTATATTGGTATTCGGCATCGAAAGTGGTGCCGATTACCTGTTCCGGTGGAACGCCATACACTTCCTCGGCCCAGGCGCGCATGAACTCCACTTCGCCACCTGAAACGATGTAGGTTCTAAAGTCGTTGCTGCGCAAATAGTCGAGCAATTCCAACATCGGCTGATAAATCATTTCGGTGTAAGGCTTATGGGTTTTGGGGTGCACGGCCTTGGCCAGCCAAGCCCGGACATTGGCCAAAAAGGCTTCGGTACTGATTTGGGTATGAGTGGCTCCAACGATGTTCATCAGTCCTTCCATGCCGCTGTCGGACAGGGTTTTCTGATCGTTCTCCAGTACTGCCTTGAAGGGCTGCCGGTCTTTCCATTCGGGATGCTGGGGTGCCAACCGCTTGACTTCCTCCAGTGCGAATAGCAACTGGAAGTACATGGGCTGCTCGCTCCATAGGGTTCCGTCGTTATCGAACACGGCAATACGGTCAGCCGGTGCCACGAAATCCTTTGAGCCGTCCGTTGTGACCGCCTGGACAAATTCGACGATAGCCTTTTTGGAGGAGCCCTCTTGCCAGGAGGGCAAGGGTTCGGCTGCTTGAAGCAGGAGTGGCCACAACAATATCAACCAAAACCAACGCAATGACGGACGAGCCCATGATGTGTCGTTCATACGATTTACTCCCCTGCCATAACTGGGCGAGGTGGGGGGTTAGAAGATCCACCGCTTTGTCTGTCCCGAGTATCGAGCAAGCGCACTGGTCAGCCGTTAAGTCGCAAAGTGGCGGCGTTTGAAAAGTCCGCCACTTCTGGCCTGATTGACTAGTTACCGGCAGGCATCGGCAGGTGAATGCCTTCCTTCTGCAATTCTTCTCGTACCGTCTGGAATTTCTGGTATTTGGACAACTCGATCGGCCCGTCATAGGTCATGCTTTGCATCTTGCGTGGAGGGTACTTGGCGTAAGTTTTCATAAGGTTGTTGATTGCCATGCTGATGGGAACCATTGACCAGGTACGTTCGGTGAAGTTGTTCATGAAGATGTCGTAGCGCTCTTGCGGATCCTGGAGCAAGTCAAAGACCTGTGGCACGGTCGCCACATACTTGCTCGCGCCTTTCCAGCCCTGGTTGGTATCGACAGCCAGGCCACCGGTATGGGCTCCGTCATCGCCCCGCAGGTTGAACACGGCCTTGAAGTTGCCCACACGGGCCGCACCCGGCGACAGTTCGTTCTCGGTGAAATAAAACCACTCTTTACGAGGGGACGGTCCGGTGCCAAGCAGTACCGGGGTCATGTCATAGCTGTCAAACATGATGGGCTGG
Source organism: Pseudomonas sp. PGPR40 (assembly GCF_022014505.1). NCBI lineage: Bacteria > Pseudomonadati > Pseudomonadota > Gammaproteobacteria > Pseudomonadales > Pseudomonadaceae > Pseudomonas > Pseudomonas sp. PGPR40. Next base: position 31,618 of record NZ_JAKLSP010000034.1, read on the forward strand.
CCTTCACGATCTTTCTCCGGCAGTTTAATGCCGGCTACCGAGGCAAAGGTCGCCATAAGATCAAGTCCACCGAGAATGTCGTGGTTTTTCATACTGGGTTTGATTTTTTCCGGCCAGACCATGATCGCCGGTACCCGATTGCCACCTTCACGCACCGTGCCTTTAGTGCCACGGAATGGCGTGTAGCCGGCATCCGGGTACACGTCCTGCCAGGCACCGTTGTCGGTTGTGTAAACCACCAAGGTGTTTTTATCCATGCCCAATGCCTTGAGCTTGGCCATGATGCGGCCAATGCGGGTGTCGAGTTCCACCACGGAGTCGGCGTACTTGGATTTGGAGATCGATTTATGAACGAACTCCGGCGCCGGCATGTTCGGTTGATGCACTTTCATGAAGTTGACGTTGATGAAGAAAGGCTTGTCCGATTTGGCGGCCGTGTCGAGAAACTCCAGGGTGGCTTTTTCCACATAGCTGTCAAAGAAGGGAACCCCGACCACACCCGGCTTGCCGTCGATCACCGGGGTATCCACATATTGGCCGTTGATCTTGAACTCTTCGACGGGCTTCTCGCCAGCCTTGCCGGACAGTGCCCCTTTGGTCACTTGGGTGAACATGGCCCGGGTTTCAGGATCCATGTCCGGGAACCATTCCGGGTCAGCGTAGGTGTAGGCATTGAGGTGGTATAGGCCGACGTACTTCATTACGTCATAGCCCTGGGCATTGGGCATTGCATAGTCGGCCTCACCCAAATGCCACTTGCCGGTGAAGTATGTGTCGTAGCCACCCGTCTTGAGCACCGAGGCCAACGTCCACTCGGCCGCGGGCAAACCGCCGCCCTGGCCCTGGAAGGCTACCGTCGTCATGCCGCTGCGGTTCGGGATACGCCCGGTTTGCATGGCTGCCCGACCGGGCGTACAACTGGGTTGGGCGTAAAACGAGTAAAAAGTGGTGCCCGCTGCGGCCAGTTCATCGATGCTCGGGGTTGGCATGCCTCGCCCGACACCCCCACCGTAAGGTCCCAAATCACCGTAGCCGGTGTCGTCGGAGACGATGAATAGAATGTTGGGCTTTTCTGTTTGGGCGGCTTGAGCAAGACCGTTTAGTGCCATCAGTAATGAACAGGCGACGTAGAACCTGGAGCGATGCGGGAGTCTTTTCATGGTGGCTTTCCTCTATCGAGAGTCGATCCTCGCTGCTACCCAACCACTGAGTCAGCAGCAATCAGAATCCTGTGAGTAATCCCCCAAACCTTGCTCCCGGATAGTTCAAACAGGTCAGCTAACCCGGCCATCGGACTCTCCGTTCACTTCTCAAGGTGCCCGCCTTAGCGTAGTACGGTTATTTAATCTCGCTCCTTATCACAGCTTTTTTTGTGCTCGGGTTTATTGATCATTCATGTTCATTTTCTTCCAGCCCTGCAAAAGCATTTGCGCCTTCGGTTCTTGCCCGCCTTCGAGGTAGTACTGAATCAACGCCCGCCGAGCATTGCGGTTGGCGGGCTGCACCTTCAACAGTCTTTCCAATTCCTCACACGCCGCCTCAACCTTGCCGCTGTCATGCAGCGCCACTGCGAGGACGTAGCCGTATTGAGGACTCTGCGGCTCCAGTTGTGCGGCCTTGCGCAGGAACGGCATGGCCTTGTCCGATTGGCCTGCACGCACCAACGACAAGCCCTGGGTATGTTGCAGCAGGGCGGCGTCCGGGTGTTCTTTGAGGCTTTGCGCGAGCAGCGCCTGGGCTTCCTGGCCGCGGCCATTGGCTTCCAGCCATTGCACCAGCGTCACCAGCGCCGGGTGGAAATCAGGATCACGTTGGAGCGCAGTGCGCAGCAGACCTTCGACGTCGCCACTACGACCGTTGGCCTGATACAACATGGCAAGGTTGAGGTTGGCTTCGGCGCGGTCAGCCAGGCTATTTTGCACCGCCTCATATTCGGCGATGGCACTGTTCCACCTGTCCTGAGCATTGCCCAGACCGTTACGCGCCACCCCCAGCAAATCCCGCGCCGCCGTAATGCGCACGGCCTTCACCGGGTCGCTCAGCGACGGCGTCAACAGCGGTGCACGCTCCGTCGGCGGCAGCAATGCGCTGATCGCCAGCACGGCGCTTACACGCACTTGTGGTGCCGGGTGACTCAGATCCCGGCTCGCCAGTTTCAGCGCCTGTTCGCTGGGATACGACGGCAATTCGGCAAGCAGCGTCGCCCGTTGAATCGTCGGCAGGTTGCTGCGTTGCAATTGTTCGTACAAGGCTTGCGCCGCGCCGGGTAAATCGTTGCGAATCAGCCACAGGCTTTCGTCGTAACGCGGGGCCTGCACGGTAGGAGTGAGGGTCGACAGCTTGAACTGTTCAGTGACTTTGCCGCCAGCCTTCCCCTGGTGGCAAGTCAGACAAGCGTCCGGTGTCCCTAGTTTTTTCGCCCGCTCGGGGTTGGGAATGCTGAAGCTGTGATCATGCCGAAAGTCATTGCCCATATAGAACTTGCCGGGCATGTGGCAATCCACGCACTGCGAGCCAGGCTGGCCCGGGGTATGACGGGTGTGTTCGATGGAATCGTAGTTCTTCGCTTGCAGGCCCTTGCCATCAACACCTTCCGCCGAAGTCTTGCCAACGGTGTTGTGGCATTGCAGGCAGACGCCATTGCCCGGCATCTTGAGCTGGGTGCTGTGGGGATTGTGGCAATTGCTGCAACGCACTCCCTTGTCGGACATTTTGCTCTGGGCAAAGGAGCCGTGTTCGAACACTTCGTCCTTGATCTTGCCATCCAAGGCGTACAACTCGCGCGTCAGGGGACTGGGCAAATAATCATCCATCAGGCGCTTGCCCACGGTGAAACCATCGCCCAGCGGCGCGCGGCGAGAGTGGCAGCGGGCGCAAGTCTCGATTTCAACGGTGGCATCCTTGTCCTTAAGGTTGACGGCAAATCCGGCGTGAATCAGGTCGGTTTTTTTCGCCGCCCATTCCAGGTGGTAGGAAGCCGGACCGTGGCAGGCCTGGCAACCGATACCGAGACTATTCCACTGACTGTCAAAGGTATTTTTTGCCGCATCGAAATTGCGCTTGTAACCGGTGGTATGGCACTCGACGCACATGAAGTTGGCGTTCTGGCTCGGTTTGCTCCAGTGCAACGGATCCTTGAAGGTCACGCCCTGGCCCGGATAGAGATGAAACCAGCGGTGCTTTTCGGTATCCCAGGCCACGCCCAGGGCCTGCAAGTTACCGTCGCCGACCTCGATCAAGTATTGCTGCAACGGTGCAATGCCGAAGGTGTAAGCCACCTTGAAGTCGGCATTCTTGCCGTCAATGCCCGGGGTGTTGACCCAGAATCCGTCATCCTTGCGCGAGAAACGGGTCGTTTCATTTTCCGTCTTGAAGGTGACGTTGTTGAAGTCGCCAAGCATGGTTTCAGCGTTGGCTGCTTGCATCGCCAATTGGTGATGGGAGCCTTGCCAGTCCTTGACCTGGGAGCTGTGACAGCCCTGACATTGCTGCTCGACGACCATTTTCGCCGGCGGCACGGCACTCGGTTGGTGCTTGGTGGGTTGAGTGACCGGTGTGCTGACTGGCGCATAGGTCGCGGGAGCAGATTTACTACCGAACGCAAACCAGCCAAGGCCCACAACACCCAGGAGCAGGACAGCGATGGTGACGGGAAACAGGTAGCGGTTTATCAGGGACGGTTGCGGATCAGGGTTTGCGGTAACCGCTTTATTTTTATCTTTCGGCATTGCGACTTCCGTAGTCCAGGTGCGCTTGCCGTCAAGCGCGCGTTCAAGCTCGCTCCAGCTTTGCCGGATGACTGGTAACTGTCAATAATCCATGTGAACGTCGGACCGATCCTATTGAACGCAACGCCTTATTTGGCGTCGCTCCTTCCCACGATGAATTTTAAGACTTTGGATCGATCCACAAACTTTCTCGAACCCAGCTGTTCAACCCAACTGATATGTCGAACGTCGAAAAGATCCAATCCGGCTACAAGGTACAACCGCGTTTACCAAGCATGTGACGAGGCAAGGCAATCGAAATCAACGCTGCAATCAGCACGAATCCACTCGATATCCATAAACACGCTTCCAATCCATACACCTGATAAACCCAACCGGAAAGCACCGTGCCGATCAGCCGGCCCATGGCGTTGGACATGTAATAAAAACCCACATCCAGCGACACGCCGTCTTCCTTGGCGTAGGACACGATCAGGTAGCTGTGGAGCGAAGAGTTCACCGCGAACAGCGCGCCAAAGACCATTAATCCGCCGAGCAGCACCGCCTGTTGCGATAACCCGGTGTTCAGCCCGAGAGCAATTGCCGCAGGCAGGCCCGCCAGTGCAAGAGCCCATAGAAATGCCGCACGACCATCCGGTACGTGCCCACGTTTCTTTCCTGTGATGTAGGGCGCGAAAGACTGCACGATGCCATAACCAATCACCCAGGCCGCAAGAAAGCCGCCAACCTTCCAGAAGTCCCAGCCGAAGACACTGCTCAGGTACACCGGCAATGCCACCACGAACCAAATATCGCGCGCACCGAACAGGAACATCCGTGCCGCCGAGAGGATATTGATCGCCCGGCTCTTGGACAGGATGTCGCGAAATTTTGGCTTGGCTTTGGCCTTGCCCAAGTCCTTCTTCAACAGAATCAGGCTGCTGATCCAGATCAGCGCCAGAACACCGGCCATGGCCAGCAAGGCGCCTTTGAAACCGATCAATGCCAGCAAGGCTCCACCAAGAAAGAAGCCGACACCTTTGAGTGCGTTCTTCGAGCCGGTGAGGATTGCCACCCACTTGTAGAGTTTGCCCTGCTGCCCATCCGGAACCAGAAGTTTGATGGAGCTTTTGGCACTCATCTTGTTCAGGTCCTTGGCAATCCCGGAAAGCGCCTGAGCGCCCATCACCCATGGAATCGTCAGCCAGGCCACTGGCACCGTCAGCATCAACAACGCCACAACCTGTATCCCTAGCCCGATGTTCATGGTCCGGTTCAGGCCCAATCGGGCGCCGAGATAACCGCCCACCAGGTTGGTGATTACACCAAAGAGTTCGTAGAACAGAAATAACGCTGCGATTTGCAGAGGGCTGTAGCCCAACGCGTGAAAGTGCAGCACCACCAACATACGCAAGGCGCCATCAGTGAGGGTGAAGGCCCAGTAATTGCCCGTCACGAGCAGGTACTGTCGCACTTGCGGCGCGAGGGCTGACAACGCTTTCATTACCGCTCCTTAAACAGCCAGGCCGACCATTCTGGCCAGTTCGACGGTGCGGTTGGCGTAACCCCATTCATTGTCGTACCAGGCATAGAGTTTGACCTGGGTGCCGTTGACGACCATGGTCGACAGCGCATCGATGATCGATGAGCGCGGGTCGGTGCGGTAGTCGATGGACACCAGCGGACGCTCCTCGAAACCGAGGATGTCTTTCAGTTCATTCTCGGACGCGTCCTTGAGGAACTGATTCACTTCTTCGACAGTGGTGACGCGCTCGACTTCAAAGACACAATCGGTCAGCGAAGCGTTGGCCAATGGTACGCGCACGGCATGGCCATTCAGACGCCCGCGCAGTTCCGGGAAGATTTCGGCAATGGCCGTGGCCGAGCCGGTACTGGTTGGAATCAGGCTCATGCCGGATGCACGTGCACGGCGCAGATCCTTGTGCGGCTGATCGAGAATGCTCTGGGTGTTGGTCAGGTCGTGAATGGTAGTGATCGAACCGTGGCGAATGCCCAGTTTCTCGTGGATCACCTTCACCACCGGCGCCAGACAGTTGGTGGTGCACGATGCGGCGGTGACGATGCGATGTTCCGCCGGATTGAACAGCTGATGGTTGACGCCCATGACGATGTTCAGCGCGCCCTTCTCCTTCACCGGCGCGCTGACCACTACACGTTTAACGCCCTGGTCGAGGTAAGCCTGAAGCACCGCGACGGTTTTCATCTTGCCGCTGGCCTCAATCACCAGATCACAGCCCGACCAATCAGTGTCGGCAATCGCCTTGTTGGCAGTGACTTTGATGCGTTTGCCGTCGATGACGATGCTGTCGCCTTCGGAGTTGGCCTGGTAATTCCAACGGCCATGCACCGAGTCGAAGTTCAGCAGGTGCGCATGCGTGGATGCGTCACCTGCCGGATCGTTGATCTGCACGAACTCGAATTCTGGCCAGCTCCACGCGGCGCGCAAAGCGAGGCGACCGATCCGACCAAAACCATTGATGCCAACTTTGATAGTCATGTTGTTGTGCTCTGTATCTGTTGTCAGTGGGCGTTCGACTGGCTGTCGAACTGGCCGATGTATTCGATATGGGCAGGATGCTGAGCGATCTAGTATTCGAAGGCGGTATCAGACGATTTAGCTTTCACAGCAGGCGAGTGCCCGTTCAGGACGGTCGCCCATTTCATCAAGGCGTTTGGCGTCAGGGCTCAACCAATGCTTGTTGCTTTCGAGCGTAGTGGTCAGCACTTGATGGACCCAATCCGGGAGATTCGGGTGCAGTCGGTAATACACCCATTGGCCTTGCCGACGGTCCGACAGCAAACCGCAACTGCGCAGCTGCGCCAGGTGCCTGGAGACTTTTGGCTGACTCTCATTCAACGCGCAGGTCAGCTCGCAAACACAGAGCTCGCCTTCACGAGTGATGAGCATCATCGTGCGCACTCGAGTGTCGTCAGCCAGGCATTTGAAAACAGTGATCAGTGTCAGATGGTCAGCCATATCGTTTCTCAGTGTTTGTTTTTGACCAAGACGAACATCTTGATGCGCTCATGGATTTCGTGAAGGGTGTGACGGAAGGCATCGGGTTTGGTGCTGGTGACCGGATCCTCAAAACTCCAGACCAACGACTCATCGGCTCCAGGTATAGACAGGCATTCCGCTGCGGCTTTATCACACAAGGTGATGACGTAATCGAAACGCTCACCACGGAACTCGTCTATCGACTTGCTGCGTAATCCTTCGGTGCTCACACCAATGTGTGAAAGCGCCTCAAGGGTGCGCGGGTCTACCTGAGTCGGAGCGGTGCCGGCACTGAACGCCTCGAAATGCTCCGAGTCGGTATGCCTCAACAACGCTTGGGCCAACTGAGAGCGTGCAGCGTTGGCGGTACAGACGAACAGGACACGGACTTTGCTGGTCATTGTGAAGTCTCAGCTTTTATACGGTTTAACGAATATATGGTTTTCCGTATATAAGATAAAGAACCAACCACACATTAATCCATCCGGCCATCTGGCGAGCCGGAACGAAGTTCGCCTTTGGGCCGCTTGCTGCCCATCGCTGCAGACAGCAATCGACCAGAAGCGGTATCTCGACAGCCGCACACTCATCGTCGAGAATGAGCCGGGTTTTCAGCGCCCAGCACTACTCAGGGAAGAAGCCGTCCACAGGACTTGCGAGGAAGCAAATGATCGACGGTTCCGCCGTTTTGACAGTTTTTTGGGTTTACTTGGCAGGCGTTGTTATCCCCGGGCCAAATTTCGTCGCCGTGGTCCATAAAGCGGTGGCTGCTACACGGTCAGAAGCTCTGGCCTTGGTAGCGGGTATCGTACTGATCAACTTGTTCTGGTCCACCTGTGCAATTGCAGGTCTCGGGGTTGTATTTGCTGCCCTCCCCCGGGCTGCGTTTGTTGTAAAGATTCTGGGGGCCGCTTACCTGATAGGGTTCGGATTCCGACTGCTGATCAACGCGGGGAAGAATGCGCCTGGCCCGCTAAATGATGACGTCGCCGGTAGTTGCAGGCAGTCCTTCATTCAGGGGGTGATTACCAACATTGGCAACTCCAAGTCCATGGCCTTCTATGCCGCTGTTTTTTCAGCCGCAGCCCCCGCCCACGTTTCGCCAGGCACGTTTGCGTCGATGCTGGCAGTTGTAGTGGTGGTTTCAACGACCTGGTATGGAATGGTCGCAATCGCTCTTTCGCAACCTAAGATTGCTTGCGGGTATCAAGGGAGGAAAAAAGCAATCGATCGACTGTGCGGTGGTTTGATTTTGTCTCTGGGGATCCGCCAGCTGGTTTAGCACCTGGTCTGCTCGTTTAAATTCGCTGCCTCCTCGTCTGAAGGTGCTCCCCTACATGAATGCCCCCTTCTCGGGCAGCTGCCTTTGCGGCGCCGTCAAATACCAAATCTCTTCACGACCTAAAGCACTTTCTCACTGTCATTGCAGCCAATGCCGCAAAAGCCATGGGGCCGCATTCGCCAGCTATGGCAGCGTGTTGCGCGGCGATCTGCAGTTTATTCACGGTGCCGATTGCATTAAGTCGTTCCAGTCTTCTGAGTCAGTCCTGCGTCAGTTTTGCGGCCAGTGCGGTTCGTCGCTGTTCTGGTCAACAAGCCAAGGTGAATACTCTGGCTGGATCTCGATCGCCTTGGGTACCCTGGATACAACATTCACCTCTGATAAACAAAAGCACGTTCAGGTCCCATCCAAGGCCTCGTGGTATGAAATCACGGATCATTGGCCGCAACACCAGTGACAGTTTCGGGTCGATTGCAGCCTTTGCCGACAGGCAGAAAACGGCCAAAAGCGGTCATTGGTGGGCGCACAAATACGTTCCCGGAGAATTCAATGCATTTAACGTGCATCCATTTAAAGCTCTGCCCAATTGTCCAAATCAGTCCACCTCACTGACTGGCGAAATATGCGCATTTGAGATGGTCTGCGTTCAGAAGGGGCTCAGTTTGATTCACATTCTCGGATCAGTTTCTTGTTGATCTTTCCAACGCTGGTTTTTGGAATCTCTGCGACGAACTTGAACTGCCTGGGAATTGCCCATTTGTTGATACGGCCGGACGCTACAAACTGCTGTAGATGGGCTTCGAGCAGCGCTTGATCGAGGTGTTTGCCAGGTACGCATACCACCAATGCCATGGGACGCTCCCCCCATTGCTCATCGGCGATACCGACTACAGCAACCGCACTGACCGACGAGTGCTCGCTGATCAGGCTTTCCAGGTCCAGTGAACTGATCCATTCCCCTCCCGTTTTGATCACATCTTTGATTCGATCCTTGATTTCCACCACGCCCCGGGGATCGATCGAAGCCATGTCACCGGTGTGCAACCATCCGTTGTGCCACAGCTCTGCGCCCTTTTCCTGATCCTTGAAATAACCTTGTGTTAGCCATGGCGAGCGCACCACGATCTCGCCCAGCGATTCGCCATCATGAGGAACCTCTTTGCCGCCAGCATCGACGATTTTCAGATCGACCATCGGTATTGGCGTCCCTGTCTTGATGCGACTGGCGAGCTGGGTTTGCGCCGGTTGCTCAAGATCCTGGGCATGCAGATAAGTGGTGCAGAGCAATGGGCAGGTTTCAGACATCCCGTACGCGCTGTGCACTCGGATACCACGGTTGGTCGCCTGCTGCGCGATTCCCATCGTAATAGAGCTTCCACCCAACAGCATTTTCCAGCCATCGAAGTCGGTCTGGGTCGCCTCTTCGCATCCAAGGATCATTTGCAGGATCGTGGGCACACAATGGGAAAACGTGACTTTCTCATCACGGAAGAGTCTGACCAGGCGATTGGGTTCGTATCGACCAGGGTAAACCTGCTTGACCCCCATCAGTGTGGCGACATAAGGAACGCCCCAGGCATGTACGTGGAACATGGGGGTAATGGGCATGTAGACGTCATCGGAACGCAGTAGCGGCTGACCTTGAAAGGCACTCAATGTTCCGACGGCATTCAAGGTGTGCAGCACCAATTGTCGGTGCGAGAAATACACTCCTTTAGGATTTCCGGTGGTGCCCGTCGTGTAGAAAAGGGTCGCCACCGAGTTTTCATCAAAATCAGGGAAATCGTAATGGTCACTGGCCCTGGACAGCAAATGCTCATACTCCCCCAGCACCGGCAAGTCGGTAGCGGCTGCATCATCGTCGGTGAGTCGGATGTAGCCTTTAACGGTCAATAGTTCCTCATGAATCTGCTCGATCAGGGGGAGGAAGTCGTCATGGACCAACACCAGATCATCTTCGGCGTGGTTCATGGTGTAGCGCACCTGGTCTGCGGAAAGGCGGATGTTCACTGTGTGCAAAACCGCGCCGATCATCGGAACCGCAAAAAAACACTCCAGGTAGCGATGGCTGTCCCAGTCGAGCAGCGCTACGGTATCCCCTGCCTTGACGCCTGCCGCCGTCAAGGCATTGGCCAAACGCTGGATTCGCTCATTGAGCGTCCGGTAGCTGTATCTCAATTTGTCAGCATAGACAATTTCCTGCTCTGGCTCGTACCGGGCCCCTGATAGCAGCAGTCGCTTGATCAATAGTGGGTAGGCATAAGCGTCTGGCGCTGGCTTGATTATTTTTGTTGTCAGCATGGTGTTTCTTCTCACTCCTGTACTCAGGTGTTGTCCCAGCGTTCTCCCGCCGCTAAGCAGCAAGTTCAGGGACCATACCCACCTCGAACTGTGGTGTGGCACAGTAAGTTTTGCCTAATCGCCATGCTGTACATTTGGTGTCAGCGACTGCCCATCTCATGACAGATACCGCAGAGTGCACCGCTAAAAATCGCAACAGGTCAATTGCTTTGGAGGATGCTGGCCAGACGGTTTTCATTTCTTGCTCAACCCTCTATAAAGGGTCTGATTATGAAAGTTCGCTTGCCACTTCAAACGAAAATTTCCACCCCAGCATGGGGCAGGATGGGCAGGTGAAAATAACAATAACGAGGTCACCATCATGGCCCTAATGGCTCGTACCGCTGCCCTGACGAATTACCTGGAACTGTGCACGCAGCTGGGTGTTAATTCTCAGCAGCTACTCAATGATTTCGCACTCAGCACGGCAATGTTGAAGAATCCGGAATTACGCATTCCCATGACAGTTGTGGCAATGCTGCTGGAAGCGTCCGCAAGGGCCAGTGGTTGCGAAACATTTGGCCTGCGCATGGCTGAATCACGACAACTTTCAAGTTTCGGCGCGATCAGCTTGTTGCTCACCCACCAGCCAACGCTGCGGGACGCCTTGAACACCATTGGACAATATCGGCACCTGCTCAACGAATCCCTGGCAATGGATATCACTGAGACCGACAAGATAGTGATTATCCGTGAGGAAATCATGATCGCCCCGTCTACCCCCACGCGCCAAAGTATCGAACTGGCAATTGGCGTGCTGCATCGACTTTGTAGTGCGTTGCTTGGCAAGAATTGGCGCCCGCAGAGCGTAAGCTTCACCCACAACGCCCCGGCAGACCTAAACGTTCATCGCCGAGTGTTCGGTTGCAACGTTGAATTCAACTGCCAGTTCAACGGTATTGTCTGCCTTGTCGCTGATCTGAATAAGACGAATCCAACATCAGATCCGGTGATGGCGAACTACGCACGGGGATTTCTCGAAGCATTACCTGGGGCGAGCAAGGGCTCGATACTTAACGAAGTACGCCAGGCCATTTACCTGTTGTTGCCCATGGACCGGGCCTCAATCAGTCTGGTCGCCCAATCCCTCGACATGAACGTGCGCACGTTACAACGCAGATTGGAAGAAAGCGGCGTTAATTTTACCGAACTGCATGATCAAATACGTCACGAACTTTTGCACCGTTACATGACGAATCCACGTTACTCGTTGAGCCAGGTTGCAGGTCTGCTTGGTTACTCAACGCCAAGCTCATTCACCCGCTGGTTTAACGCCCAGTACGGCATGGCACCGACAGCCTGGCGGCGCCAAAACCTCAACAACCAAGAATAGAACAAGCCTCCACCTCGAGACATTATTGCTTGCCCCCTGTCCAGCAATCTGGGGGCACGTTTAGGCAGTTCCCCCAAGCGCCTTTACCTATCCTTAGACAGTTAGCTCACTGCGATCTCGGAAGTATGCTAATGCCTCGGGATTGGCGAGTGCCTCGACGTTCTTCACCGGCTCGCCGTGTACGACGTTACGAACCGCCAGTTCAACGATCTTGCCGCTCTTGGTGCGGGGAATATCCACGACTTGGAGGACCTTCGCAGGAACATGACGCGGCGTAGTATTGTTGCGGACCTGCTGCTTAACCCGCGCCACCAGGTCATCATCGAGTTGCTGGTCGTCACGCAGCTTCACGAACAGTACAACGCGGGTGTCGCCCGCCCATTCTTGCCCGATCACCAACGACTCAACAATTTCTGGCAATAGTTCAACCTGGCGGTAGATCTCCGCAGTACCGATGCGTACGCCTCCGGGATTAAGGGTAGCGTCCGAACGGCCATAGATTGCGAAACCACCACGGCTATTGATCTCAGCGAAATCGCCATGGCACCAAATGTTGGGGAAACGGGCGAAATAGGCCGCGTAGTATCGCGATCCATCGGCGTCATTCCAGAAACCTACGGGCATGCAAGGGAACGGCCGGGTGCACACAAGCTCACCTTTGATTTCGCGGACGGACTCGCCACGCTCATCGAATACAGCTACCGCCATACCCAAGCCTGCTCGCTGGATTTCACCGCGATATACAGGCTGGATCGGTACGCCAACCACGAAACCGGAAAGGATGTCGGTTCCCCCGGCGACCGAGGCCAGATGCAAATCACTCTTGATCTCGCGGTAGACGTAATCGAACCCCTCCGGAGCCAGAGGACTACCGGTCGACAGGAAACCCCGTAATGCAGCCAGAGAATGACCACTGCGTGGCGAAAGGCCCTGCTTGAGCAGCGCGTCAATAAACTTGGCTGATGTGCCGAAATGGGTCATGCCTTCGGCGTCAGCGTAATCGAAAAGAATACTGCCAGGACGACCGTCACGACCCGCCAGGAACGGCGATCCGTCGTAGAGCAGTACCGTCGCCCCAGATGCCAGAGCGGAAACAAGCCAGTTCCACATCATCCAGCTGCAAGTGCTGAAGTAGAACAAGCGATCGTCCGGATGCACATCGGTATGCAACTGGTGCTCTTTGAGATGTTGCAGCAACGAGCCACCGTGGCCATGAACGATGCATTTGGGCACGCCAGTCGTTCCAGAGGAAAACAGGATGAACAGTGGATGGTCAAAAGACACCTGAACGAACGCGATCTCGGCTGCGGCGTAGGGCTCGATAAAATTAGCGTAACGCGTCCCCCCGACAAAGTTGGCGACGTCCGGCATATCCTCCACATAAGGCACTACCACGGTACGAAGGAGGCTGGGTAGACGCGCCGATACCTCAGCATTCTTCGCTAGGCAATCGACACGTTTGCCGTTGTACCAATAGCCATCAACGCACAACAGTAGCTTGGGTTCGATTTGCCCGAAACGGTCGAGCACCCCCTGAACACCAAAGTCAGGCGAGGCTGAAGACCAGACCGCACCCAGCGAGATGGTGGCTAACATGGCGACCAGGGTTTCAGGCATGTTCGGCATGACTGCGGCAACGCGATCGCCCTTGCCGATACCCAGAGCTTCAAGGCCTTGGCGAAAGCGTGAAACCTGGGCATGGAGTTCACCTCGGGACAGGCGGCGCTGAACCTTATCTTCGCCCCAGAACACCACCGCATCACCGTCGTCGCGGCGAGCCAGGAGCGACTGCGCATAGTTCAAGTGCGCATTCGGGAACCAGCGTGCGCCGGGCATACGCCCACCGTTTTCCAGCACCACATCGCCCAGTTCGCCGACTGCGCCACAGAACTCCCAAACCAGTGGCCAGAACTGCTCAATCTCTTGAACCGACCACCTCCATAACGCGTCGTAGTCGGTGAACTCACGCCCGGTTCGCGACTGCGCAAAATGCATAAAAGCCATCAGGCGCGTGTTGGCGATTCTCTCGATGCCGGGCTGAAAAATGGGTTTTTCGTTCATATCAGTCTCTCTCGGTACAGGCAGGTGGCCGGAGCGATGCGGCCGAAATAAAAGGTGTTCGGATCAAGCTCGACAGGCAACAACGTCAATGCAAAGAACATCATGATGGCGCCCTCACCGTTGGAGCTGCGCCAGGCGATCCCAATTTCGCGATATCGCGGTGGTAGTGACGCTTGCCGTACCAAAACACCAGGGCGGATGCGATGGCCATCAGTGGGATAACCTGGAAGGCGTGGTCCAGGCTGACCGCATCGGCCAGCATGCCGGTGACTAGCGGGCCAGGCGCCAAGCCCAAAATATTGTTGGCCAATGCCAGAACCGCGAATGCCGTGGCATGCACCGAAGGATGGGTCAGATTAGCCACCATGGCACCGGCCGGCCCGCAGGTGCCGCTGGCAACCAGCATCCCCATGCTGATCAAGGTGAGTTGCCCGACACCGGGCGGCAATTGGAAAGCCACTGCCAGTAACAAACCGCTGATCAGGCAATAGGTGATGGCCAGGGCAATTTTGCGGTCTGGTGCATTGCGGCACAGGCGATCACTCAACATGCCACACAGAATCATGCCGCCACCGCCGATCAGAACGATCAACGCCGAAAGCATGCCGGCCTTGTCGGTATTCATGTGGTAGTAGCGATTCAAGTAGCTCGGAAACCAGGCGAGTACCGAGCCAACGACAAAAAGCTGGAGGCCGTTGCCAACGTAGGCGCAGATCACCGAGCGACTGGCAAACAGTGTGGTCAGTGGGCGTTTAATGGTTGCTGCTGCGGCCTGGCCCTGCGAACTGCATTGGCGTTGCGCGGTAATGCGTCGCTCACGCACAACAATCAGGTAAATCACCGCCAGGCACATTCCGAACAGTGCCATGCTGGTGAACGCGACGCGCCAACCCAGGTGCGCGGCGATGACACCACCCAACGCCATGCCCAGCACCGAGCCGAACATGCTGCCGGCCATGAATGCAGCCGACAGGGAAGCGCGCATATGTTTGGGGAAAACGGATAACACCACCGCAATGCCTACACTGCCGTAGGCCGCCTCACCGGCACCGACCAGAAAACGTGCGACAAACATCTGATTGAAGTTTTCCGCTATTGCGCAGCCCAGTGTCGCCAGGCTCCAGAACATGGCCATCAGTACCAAACTCTTGACGCGTCCCCAGCGGTCCGCAAGCAACGACAAGGGAATGGTCAGCAAACCGACCATGACCGAGACGATACTGCTGAGCATCCCCAACTGTGCGTCACTCAGAGCCCATTCGGCCTTCAGTAGCGGGAAAACCGCGTTAAGCACCTGGCGTGACATGTAATCGGAAATCAGCAGGCCAAAGGTCAGTGCGAACACAACCCAGGCAAACGTACGGGGAACGCTGACGGCGACGTCCGCGCAATCACCGACGGTGGTGTGATGGAAAGCCATGGCAGGTCCTTTGAGTCGATGCGTCTTGTTGTTATTAGGTTCGACGGCAGGGAACGTTCAACGTCCCCTGCCTTGGTCAGTCTGGCTGACCATCGATGGCACAGGTCTTGGGTGAACGTAGATCCGTTACTGACGCGGCTTGCGATTCGGTGCGAAACCGTTCGCGGCCAGCGTTTCGTCCGCGTCCTTGTAGAACGTACCGATCTTGTAGATTTCGCGCGCCTCCTTGCCATTGGCAACCGGTCGTGCGCATTCATTGGCGATGCGCACCAGTTGCTCAATCTGCTCCACGCTGCTCATCTTGCGCGAACGATCAGGTGTCCAGATCGTGTCTTCGATACCACAGCGCACATGCAGGCCCATCGCAATGGCCATCATGTTAAGCGGCAGCACGTTGTTCATCTGGCCCTCGAAAGTAAGCACTGCACCGTCCGGCACTGCGCGCATGAAATTCGTCATGTTGTAGGGCGTCATGGCATCTGCACCGCCGCCGATGGGTATCCAGGTCAAAATCAGCGGAATGTTGCAAACGCCGCGGCGCATCATGCGTTCGACGGTTTCCAGCGAGTTGATGTTGCCCATCTGGAACTGCACCTGAATGCCGTTCGCGCTTAGGCGTTTGACGTGTTCTTCGACCCAGCCAGGACCCGCCGGAATGGTCATTTCGCGATAGGCAATCTGCTTCACTGGATCAGCGAACGAGGTGCCGGCGACATCGGCATCGGACAGTGCTTCAATGATATTGAACTGGTTCGAATTGATGGCCAGGGTTACCTGATCCGGCTTCGGTGTCAGCTCAGCCAGCATGTGGCGTGTGTCGTCGGACAGCCATTTGGCGACCTCGCCTTCCTCCGGCGCAAATGAAATCGAGCCGCCCACCTGAATGATCATATCCGGTACAGCCTCACGTACTCCGGCGATCAGCTCGTTGAATTTGGACAAGCGTTTTGAGCCTTTGCCGTCGAGTTCGCGCACATGTAGGTGCAGCACAGTGGCACCGGCTTCATAGCAGTCAACCGCTTTCTGGACTTGTTCGTGCATCGTGACCGGGATGTCTTGCGGGAAATCACTGACCTCGAATTGCGGACCATAAGGGGCAACAGTGATGACCAGTTTTTCCTGGTTTTCGGGGTATAGCGAACCGTCAATGAAATTCATGGGTGTCTCCGAAGACGTATTTTTGGATGAATGTTGTTAGTCGAGGAGTCGAACTGATCAATAAGGCAGGTCGCCCATAATGGTGGCGCGCGTCATCTTGCGGTGACAGGGGGGGTAGTCCATCACTGCGTAATGCTGGGTACTGCGGTTGTCCCAGATGGCGATGCTGTTCGGCTTCCATCGCCAACGCACCTGGTATTCCGGGATACTGGCCTGGCTCACCAGATAGCGCAGAAGGTCGGCCGCTCCCGGATTCGCGTCCTGGCCAAAACGAACCCGTTCAGGCGTGTGGAAATTACTGAAATGGGTTGTGAACACGTTGACGTAGAGAACCTTTTCGCCCGTCTCAGGATGAGTACGCACAACTGGATGTTCGGCGTCCGGGAACTGTTTTCTTAGCGCCAAACGCTTTTCAATCGGCATGACCGCGCCGAAGATAGCCTCTATGCTGTGACGGGCGCGCAGGCCTTCAACCTGCTGTTTGATGTGCGTGGGCAGATGCTCATAAGCCAACGCCATGTTCGCCCACATCGTGTCGCCACCGACCGGAGGACACTCGATGCAGCGCAGGACGCTGCCCATCGGCGGTTTCTCACGCCAACTGGCATCGGAATGCCAGGCGTTTTCATATCGCTCGGGTGGACCGTCCGGGGTCTTGTAGATCTGTACCAACCCGGGGCAATCCGGATCGCTTCCGACGACTGGATGATCTTCAAGTTCGCCGAATCGACGCGCGAACGCCGCATGCTCGGCATTGCTGATGTCCTGATCGCGGAAAAACAATACTTTGTGCTTAAGCAGCAGTTGCCGGATCTGCGTCAGCAACTCGTCATCATGGACAGCGTGAGCCAGGTTCACACCAGAAAGCTCCGCACCGATGCTACAGGTCAATTGCTCGACTCGCATGGCCGCCTCCTTAGATGACGAAAATCGACGAGCCGATTGTCTTGCGGCCTTCTATGTCACGGTGCGCCTGAGCCGCATCGGCGAGAGCATATTGCTGGTTGATCTCAATCTTGATGCGGCCAGCTGCAACATGACCAAAGATTTCTTCACTCAACGCAACCTTCTCTGCCGGGTCGGCGATGTAATCTGCCAATGCCGGACGAGTCAAATAAGGTGAGCCCTTGAAAGCCAGAAGCTGCGGGTCGAAAGGCGGAATGCTGCCAGAGGCGGTACCCACACAAACCATCAGGCCACGTCGTTTGACCGAGTCGAGCGAGGCCATGAAAGTGTCTTTACCGACGCTGTCGATCACGACATCGACACCCCGCCCGCCGGTCAGCTCACGCACGCTCTTGGCAATGTCTTCATGGCTGTAATTGATGATGTGGTCGCAGCCATGGGCGCGCGCCACCTCTGCCTTGGCCTCACTGGAAACGGTACCAATAACGGTGAGCCCGAGGAGTTTCGCCCACTGCGAAACAATCAAACCAACACCACCAGCAGCGGCGTGTAAGAGGATGCTATCGCCGGCCTGAAAGGGATAGATGCGACGCATGAGGTAAGCCGACGTAAGCCCGCGCATGGTCATGGCGGCAGCCGTTTCGAAGCCGATGTTTGCGGGTAGCTTGATCAGCGGTGCAGCCGAAATCAGCCGTTCGGTACAGTAAGCGCCGATGGTGTTCATAAAGCCGGTGTAAGTCACTCGGTCGCCAACGGTAACGTTAGTCACGCCGTCCCCGACGGCCACTACGATGCCCGAGGCTTCACAGCCTATGCCACTAGGTAACGGGACCTGATAGATGCCACTACGGACATAGGTGTCGGCGTAGTTCAAGCCAACAGCAACGTGACGAAGACGAACTTGCCCGGGCCCTGGATCACCGACCTCAACATTTTCGTAGCGAAGGACCTCGGGTGCCCCGGTTTCGTAAAAGCGAACAGCTTTAACCATGTCGTTTCTCCAGTCTGATTTCATCTTGTCGGGAGCTGGTCCCATGGACTGGAATATACGAATGTTCGACGGTGGGTTATGTACATCTCGCGACGGAGGCTATCCAGTTCATGACAAACCGTTTCGCAAAACCAAGGAAAATGTTGAGTCGTCGAAACTCATTGGTGACCGCTTCGAAAAGACAATGAAGGGCAGCTTTGGGTCGATTGCAGCCCTTCACAACAGGCAGTAATCAGCCATCCATACCAATAATTTCCCTCACTGCACAAACCTTGGTATTCCGCTAGAGTGCTAATTCATGGAGCTCAGGGATACGCAATGAAACTGAAACACAGGCCAGTGAAGGCGGACGACATTAAAACGATCTGCGGCTTTCCTCAGAACGCCCAAGAGTTGTTTTTCATGTTTCCGAAAGCGCACTACCCGCTAACGGAAGCGCAATTGATCGCTGCGATCACCCAACGTTTCGACTCTACTGTCGTTGAGATCGATGGAGCCATCGTCGGATTCGCCAATTTTTATCGAGCTGAACGCAATGGCGTTTGCTGTATCGGCAATGTCATCGTCTCGCCGACCGCTCGGGGCAAAGGTGTGGCGACGTTTATCGTAGAGACAATGACACGCTTGGCATTCGAGCGTTATGAAGCCAACGAGGTGCAGATCTCCTGTTTCAACGAAAATACGGCTGGGCTGTTGCTCTACCCCAGGCTTGGGTTTGTGCCTTTCGCCATTGAGGAACGACCTTCGTTGGGAAACGGTCGGTCAGCCCTCATACAAATGACGCTGGTTCCGCAGCCATAGGCCGAAGGCACCTCGAAGGCCACAGATTGAGGCCTGCGTCAGCCACCTAAAGCGTCACTGCACGCTTTCGATCAAGGCTGTCGCCAAAACCACGGATCACCTCCAATAACGACTTCACCCGCAGCGGCAGATTCCCGGCCGGGTACACCGCGTGCATTTGCGGGCTCTCACCGCCGCTGGAGGTGAGTTTGTACTCGGGGCAGACCCGAAGCAGGCGCCCCGCTTGCACTTCGGGTTCCGCCATCCAGTCCGCCAGACGGGCGATCCCGACGCCCGCCAGGGTCGCCTGGAACACCGCCAAACCGGAGCTGAAACGAAATTTTGGATGAACCCGAAAGCTGATGGCCTGCTCCTCACTGCGAAAATTCCACTCTTTGAGAATCCGTGGCGCCGTATGCAGGATCAGTGAGTGCGACTCCAGGGCCTCGATGGAGTCGGGCATTCCGTGTCGCTCCAGATATCCGGGGCTGGCATACAGGTAACGTGAATAACTCCAGAGTGGAAATCCAATCAGATCACTGGATTGCGCAAACGCGCCGCGAATCGAGAAGTCCAGCTTGTTCTTGGCCGGGTCAATGGTTTCATCGGTGAAAATCACATCGACGTTCACGTCTGGATAACGCTCGCAGTACTGCGCGATCAACCGGGGCAATACCCCGTACCCGAGAAACTCGGGGGCGGAAAAGCGGATCCAGCCACAGGCCAGGCCGCTGAGACCGGCCAGGTCTTCCTCCGCCTCACGTTGCAGATCCAGCATTTTGTAAGCGTGAGGCATCAAGCGCTCACCCGCCTCGGTCAGACTCACGGCATTGGACGAGCGATTGAACAGCTTGACCCCGACACTTTCCTCCAGGGCTTGAACGGCACGGGTCAGCGCACTGGGGGAGCGCCCCAGAGTACGTGCCGCCGCGACGAAGCTGCGCTTGCGAGCCACCGTCGCGAAGGCTTCGAGTTCTCCCAACATATTCAATGCCACTGACCACCTCATTGCACTTTTCACAACGTGGCATTGCAACACAAAAAAGGCCCTTCCGTTAACCTTCCCGCTCAACCCACAGGGATGGGGCAAAGAGGAGCAGAAGGACGTGTCGAAGCTGGATGAAATAGTCGGAAAATCCGCAGCCCATATCGGTGAAGAAGTTCATGAATGGCAGGAAAAAAAATCAGCGGCTCCGACCCGACAGGAGATACCGCAAATTCATCTGTCATTCGAAGAACAGCGTACCCTGCAAACCGGCCTGGCATCGCTGGTCGTGACCGACAGCGCCTCGGGCATCCGCCACATGCCGGCCTTGGGGCAGTTGCTGGAAAGTGTCCTGTGCGCCGAGAAAGTCCAGCAGTTGCGTAACTTTCCCCAGGCCCGAGAAGTGGCAATGATCGTCAGGGGATTGCCGCTGGACCCGCAACTGCCCGCCACGCCCTACGACATGGAGCCGGGTATCGAGAACGTGTCGGTTCTGGCCGGGGCTATTCTGTCCGTGCTGCAAACCCTGCAAACCCATCCGCTGGCATACGAGGGTGAAAGCGACGACACGGTGTTCCGCCATGTATCGCCCAAGCACAAGCGAGAGACCGAAAAGAGTTCCTATGGCTCGCGCGCGGACCTGGACATGCATGTCGACAACCCTCACCTGCCCTTGACCTGCGAACCCGTCTCGCAGTTGTCGGCTTGTCCGGAGTACCTGTCCCTGACCGGCCTGCGCTGCGAGCCCGACGTGCCGACGCGCATCGTCGCCATTGACGACGTGCTGGCCATGCTGCCGGCCAGCGTCGAAGAAGAATTGTCACGACCGAACTTCGCCATTCGCCGACCGGCGTCCTTCGGCAAACAGGGTAACGTGCTGGAAAACGTCCCCCTGCTGTACAGAAGCGCAACCGGTGGCCTGTATTGCCGCTACAACAAAGCGAGTGTCGAAGCGACCGGCGCCAATGCGCAGTTTGCCCTGCAACTGTTCGCCGCCGCCGCCAATCATCCCGATGTCGTGCACCACATACTGCTGCAACCGGGGGACATGCTGATCTTCAAGAACCAGCAAACCCTGCATGCCCGAGACGGTTTTACCCCCCGCTACGACGGTCGCGACCGCTGGATGCTGCGTGTCTTCGGGGTCAATGACCTGGCACGCGTGATACCGCTGGACCCTCACCTTCCCTTCATCGTCAGAGCCTGATTTCATGGTCGATATTGTCATCCTTTGCGTGTTCGCCTTCGCCGCCGGCCTGATCGATGCGGCGGTGGGCGGCGGCGGACTGATCCAGATACCCGCGCTGTTCAACGTGCTGCCCACGGCACAACCGGCGGCGCTGCTGGGTACCAACAAAGTCGCAGCGGCCTGCGGCACCGCATTCGCGGCCCGGTCCTTCGTGCGCAAGGTGGTGATCAACTGGGGCCTGGTGATCCCCGCCGCCTGTGCGGCCTTTGTCATGGCTTTCTTCGGAGCGGCCACGGTGTCGTTCGTACCGCAGTCGATGATCCGGCCGGCGGTGCTGGTGTTGATCGTACTGATGGCGATCTACACCTTCTGGAAAAAGGACTTCGGCGCCCTGCACAAACCCATGCGCATCGGTACCAAGGAAAAACTGCTGGCGATCGTCATCGGCGGTGCCATCGGCTTCTACGACGGACTGTTCGGTCCCGGCACCGGCAGTTTCCTGATCTTCCTGTTTATCCGCTTCTTCGCCTTCGACTTCCTTCATGCCTCGGCATCGGCCAAGCTGGTGAACATCGCGACCAACGTAGCGGCGCTGATATTCTTCATTCCGACGGGTAACGTGCTCTACCTGGTCGCCATTCCCATGGCGGCATTCAATATCCTGGGCGCGCTGACCGGCACCTGGCTGGCGGTTCATAAAGGCGTGCCCTTTGTCCGGGCCCTGTTCCTGGTGTTGCTGGTGATCCTGATCAGCAAGCTGTCCTACGACCTGTTCCTGTAAATCTGAGGAAAACCACATGCATCCCATGTTCGATCGCCTGGTGGCGCTACTCGATGCGCGCGCAGCCTCCTACCGAGTGTTGATGCACGATGCCGAGGGCCAGTCGGCGCGGGTCGCCGAAATCCGTGGCACCAAGCCCGGCCAAGGCGCGAAGGCCATGCTTTGCTCGCTCAAGGGTCAGGCCGAACCGTATGCCCTGGTGATACTGCCAGGCGACCAGAAGCTCGACATGAAGAAGGTCGGAGCGGCCCTGGGCGGGAAAAAAGCCGAACTGGTGAAGGCCGAAACCGCCATGGGACTGACCGGATGCCAGATCGGCGCCATCCCTCCTTTCGTCTTCGATGAGCGGATTCAATTGATCGTCGATCCGGCCCTGACCACAGGCTATAGCGAAATCGCCTTCAACGCTGGTCGGCTGGATGCATCGATGGTGCTTGATACGCAGGATTATCTGGCGATTGCCAAACCTCGGTTGCTGGACATCAGCCAGGCCTGAGCACACCCGCTTTCGCGGGCAAGCCCTAATGCCAGTCAGTTAAGCGAAATTCCTGTAGGAGCGAGCTTGCTCGCGAAGACGGCAGTACAGTCAACATTGATGTCGCCATATATACCGCTTTCGCGAGCAAGCTCGCTCCTACAGGGCTCCGTGTCTTAACTCAAAAGAACAGACACAGGGTAAACCTGCTTGGGTAACCGTGATTTGCCACTCAATTAACAAGACAAGGAATGCCCATTCATGAAATTTGGCTACATGATCATCTACGTCCCGGACGTCGTTACCTCACTCCAGTTCTTTTCGTCAGCCTTCGGGTTTAGCGTTCGCTTCCTCCATGAATCCAACACCTACGGCGAACTCGAAACAGGGGAAACCGCGCTGGCATTCGCCGCCGATGAACTGGCTGCGATGAACTTCAGCACGGGCCATGTCTCGGCACACTCCTCCCCCAAACCACTCGGAATCGAAGTAGGCCTGGTGACCGAGGACGTTCCGGCGGCGCACGCCAGAGCGTTGGAAGCGGGAGCCAGCGAAATTTCCGCGCCAAGCGCCAAGCCCTGGGGACAAATCGTCTCTTACGTTCGATGCCCTGACGGAACCTTGGTAGAACTCTGCACGCCGGTACAGCAGTAATCGGTAAGTCGGCATCGCCTCTATAGGCGATGCTGGCGTGCCTCTCTTCGAACGTCCAAAGCCACGCTGCATAAAATTGCTTTCATCACAGAACTGCATGAGTTCAGCCAACAAACCCTTCGCCTCGCCGCTGAATCATCAAAAACGACCGTCCGTAACTCTGCCCCGGCAGCCTCTCACCCTTCGCTATTCTTAACCACACACCACCGCTGGCACGGCTGAATGTACGGCTTGCGGCATCGTCAGGAGTAAGGACCCGGGTAAGGAGCACGCCACCTCAACAGAGTATCGAATAATGAAAATGCTACTGATGGTCGAGTTTCCCCATGAGCCTTTCAACGCGCTTGTCAGGTCGGGGAAGATCGGCGAAATCATGAACCGCGTCCTGGAAACCATTAAGCCGGAGGCGACTTATTTCACTGAGCAGGATGGAATGCGAAGTGGAATTTTTCTGATCGATATAGAAGACCCTTCCGAAATTCCTGGCTATGCGGAACCTTTCTTTCTCAACTTTCAGGCCAGCTGCAAACTGCGCGTGGTCATGAGTGCGCAGAATCTGCAAGACGCGGGTCTGGAGGAGCTCGGAAAAGCCTGGGGATGACGTACGATCAATGAGTGAGAAACCTGTGGCGAGGGAGCTTGCTCCCGCTTGAGTGTGTAGCACTCACAAAAATCGGCAATTGCTGTCGGATTTTTGGGGCCGCTATGCAGCCCAGCGTCGGAACACCGCCCGGAGCAAGCTCGCTCGCCACAATGGCAGAGCCTGTCGCTTACTGAACCGTTTTCAGCTTGACGACATCACCGGAGATTGTGGTGGTGTAACCCGTCAGGACCCAAGCCCAGAACCAGTTTTCCTGAACCTGGGTGTTGATCATGGCGTCGCCGCCCTTGGCCTTGATCGCGGCGTTCTGAGCGCGGATGAAACGGTTGTTCTGCTGGATCGGGATGAGACCAAACAGCAGGAGGCCAGTGGCGGTCGCTTCACTGTGGCCGACAACGGTGTACTGGCTGCTGTCGTACTGCTGAGTCTTCATCGGGGCGCCGGTGCAACCCGCCAGAACCAGACCGAACAGGGCTACGGCAACAACTTTGCTGAGATAATTCACTGAGTCACTCCATTTAGAAATACCCGGGATCCGTTTCTCGGGCGGCGCATACTTTAACGGATGAAATGGCTCGTTGATATCACCTATACAGCCTTTACGGGGCAATCATTTTGATGAGGCACAGATTATTGCGGCTGAAACGTCTGAAGGTAGGCCAACAGGTTTTCGATCTTCTGCGAATCGCTGAGGCCCCAGAAAATCATGCGGGTTCCGGGGACAACTTCTTTTGGCGCCTCGATGTAGGCGGTGAGTGTTTCGCGGGTCCAGACGACGCCTGATGATTTCATCGCGGATGAGTACTGGTAATCCGTCGTGCTTCCCGCAGGGCGCCCGAAGATGGCATTGAGTTGCGGACCAAAAGAGCCCCGAGCCGAAGTCCCCACTTGATGACAGCCGCCGCAAATGCGGTTAAACAGTTTCTGACCGGCTTCAGCATCCCCCGCCGCTTCTGCTTGCAGGCTTAATAATCCGGTATTGAGCATCAAGGCGAAGGTCAGTACGGCGGCGTTTTTCATGGGGTGCTCCAAATCAGGTGTTGCTGACAGCAAAAACGGGCGGCTATTTCATCATGACTGGCTGCTACACCGAAGCCTTGAAGCTAATCTCTAACGCTCTTTGTCCTTTTAACCCGCTGCAGGAGGCCAGGATGAAAACCGTCGAACCTTTTTTCCGGGACTCAGGCGTGGGCCCGGGTGTTGTTTGCTTTCATGCCAACGCGAGTCACTCAGTGCAATGGCGTGGACTGCAAGATCACCTGGCCGCAACGTTTCGGGTTCTGGCGCTCGATTCGTTTGGCGCTGGCAAGAGCCCGGCGTGGCCCACCGATCGAATCGTCACCCTCAGTGAAGAAGCGCGCTTCGCCGAGCCGGTGCTCGCCCGCGCCGGCGAACCGCTCATTCTGGTCGGTCACTCTTATGGTGCGGCGGTGGCGTTGATCGCGGCGTTGCAGAATCCCGGCCGAGTGCGCGCCATGGCGTTGTATGAGCCAACATTATTTGCCCTGCTCGACGCCGAATCGCCCCCACCCAACGAGGCGGATGCCATCCGTGAAGTCGTCGCAGACGCCGGGCTGGCGCTTGAGGCGGGTAACCTGGACGCAGCGGCCCAGCACTTCATTGACTACTGGATGGGCGCCGGAGCCTGGGAGCAAACCCCCGCACAACGCAAGCCCTCCATCGCCGCCGCAGTCGCCAATGTGCAGGGTTGGGCTCATGCGTTGTTGAACGAGCCAACGCCATTGCAGGCGTTCGGTTCGCTCAACCTGCCGGTGCTTTTCATGGTCGGCAAGGACTCACCGGCATCGTCACGGGCAGTGGCGCGGCTGCTGACCGGCGCACTGCCGAACGTTGAAGTGGTAGAACTCGAGGGGCTCGGTCATATGGGGCCGGTTACGCATCCCGAGATCGTCAATCAGGTCATCGTGCAATTTATTGAGCGCAGTTGACCTGACGTCACACCGTTACAGCGCAGGACGCTGCAGGTTGAGCCACTCCTGCACCGCAGGTCGCTGCCATTGACGCTGCGCGTATTCCACCAGCGCGGTTGGCACGGCGTCACCGTTGAGTATCAGCCGGTTGAGCATCAAGGCCAGATCCACATCGGCGATCGACCATTGCCCGAACAAGTTCTCGCGGCCGTCAGCCAGTAGCGCTTGCGCGGCACCGATCAACTTGCGCACGGCCGACTCGGCAGCGGGCGACAAGGGCGCTGCCTTGAGGCCATAAAACACCACCAGTGTGGATCGCTCCTGCCGGATGGGCAGTAGGTCACTGCGCAGCCACGCCTGGACTTGTCGTGCCTTCGCGCGTTGCATCAGGTCTTGCGGATAAACCGGCGTCTGAGGAAAAACGTCTTCCAGGTATTCAGTGATCGCCGACGATTCAGACAAGGCAAAATCACCATGCACGAGCGTCGGTACGCGCTGGGTCAGTGAGAGGCTGGCATAGTCTTGTGCCTGGTTTTCGAAGGCGTCGAGGTCCAGCGGGCTCAGTTCGAATTCGATGCCCTTTTCGCGAAGGACCACGAAAACCGACATGGCATAAGGACTGGTGAATTGAGCATCAACGTACAGGCGCAGGCGGGAATCATTCACGGGGGTCATCTCCATATGGGGAGCAGACACGCTACGAGATCCAGAGCCATAAAGAAAATGCATGATTTTTATGGGGGCATTCCTGAGCGGAATACCTGGTTGGCGGGCAACCGCTGAAATAACTGCCCCGGTGCATGAATGATCCAATTGCGCTTTTCACATGAAAAAAGTCATTTGTGCACCTATCTCGCTCGCATTCTCGGCCCTAAAGTGCACCGCTCTACTCCAGCCCTCGGCGTACTTATGAATCTCTGGTTTCGACTTATCCTCATGCTGTTTCGTCGCCCCTGGCGCAAGCCGGTCGATGCGCTGGCCACTACCGTCATCCGCATGCGCGTCTGGCCGCTCGATCTCGACCTCAACCGGCACGTCACCAATGGCCGCTATTTCACCTTGGCCGACGTGGGCCGCATGGACTTCGTCCTGCGCAGTGGTGCCTACCGCGTAGCCCTGCGCCACAAGGCGGTGCCGATCGTTGGGGATACCTGGGGCAAGTTTCGTCGTGAGCTGAAGCTGTTCGAATCATTTGAGATTCATACCCGAATACTCGGCTGGGACGAGAAGTGGAGCTTGATGGAACACCGCTTCGTGAGCAAAGGACGGGTGATTGGCGTCGTCATCATGCGCGGCCTGTTCCGCGCGGCCAAAGGCACGGTCCCACCTGCCGAGTTTGTCCGGGAGCTGGGATTGGCCGAACAGTCACCCCAGATGTCGCCGTGGTTAACGGCCTGGTCGCAAAGCTGCGACGACATGAGCCGCCAACTTCGAGAGGAAGAAGGCCTGGTGACTTAGCTTCGTCCTGTCTCTGACCCCTAACAGGCGGCCAAATAGAAGCTAATATTCCTCTGAATCCCCTGCCAAGGACTGCAACCATGAGCCGGCTCGAGCTACTGACCAAATGGAGGCTTGCTTAGAGGCCAGATTCTGGTTCACAACATCGTGAAAGGAGGCGTTTGAAATGCAACTCATCACGTTGAACATCGACAAGCCGCAAGCGACGAACTTCATTTTGGGTCAGACGCACTTCATCAAGTCCGTCGAGGACATCCACGAAGCGTTGGTCAACGCCGTGCCAGGTATCCAGTTTGGCGTGGCCTTTTGTGAAGCCTCCGGCAAATGCCTGGTGCGATGGTCTGGCACCAATATCGCCATGATCGAACTGGCGCAGAAAAATGCGCAGGCCATTGCCGCAGGCCATAGCTTCATCATCTTTCTGGGCGACGGTTTCTATCCGCTGAACGTTTTGAACACCGTCAAAATGGTTCCAGAGGTGTGTCGTATTTTTTGTGCAACGGCCAATCCGACTGAAGTGATTCTTGCTGAGACGGAACAGGGACGAGGGATTCTGGGCGTGGTGGATGGCTTCTGTGCCAAAGACATTGAAGGTGATGAAGACATTCTGTGGCGCAAGAACCTGTTGCGGCAGATCGGCTACAAGTTGTGATGAACCTGTACAGACGAAAAGCCCGCACAAGCGTAATGCCAGTCAGTTAAGCGAGCGGGCTTTAAACATCGAGCAGGCTCACCTGCCCGAATTCTGCACAAGTTGCTCGACAAAGAACTCCACATGCCCTCTCGGATGAATCGGCAATGGCCAGGTGTCGACGTTTTGAGCAAGGGCCTGGAAGGCTTGAGCGCATTTGGAACGGGGGAAAGCTTCAAACACTGCACGCCCCTTCTGCACGGCTTTATGCGCACATTCGTCATTCGGCACCGCGCCGACGTATTGCAGAGAGACATCCAGGAACATATCGGTAATCTTTTCCAGCTTGGCAAACAGATTACGGCCCTCCGACGGACTGCCCGTCATGTTGGCCAGCACGCGAAACCGATGCAGTCCGTAGTTCAGGTTGAGCAATTTGATCAGCCCGTAGGCACCGCTGATCGAGGTGGGTTCATCGCATACAACTATGATCACTTCCTGCGCCGCACGGATGAAATTGACCACTGAGCCACCAATACCCGCGGCCGTATCGATGATCAGCACATCCAGCTTATCGCCAATGTCGCTAAAGGACTGGATCAGCGCACGGTATTGCGCCGGTTCCAGATGAATCATGCTCTGCAAGCCCGAAGAGGCCGGGGCAACACGAATGCCTCCAGGCCCCGGCAACAGCGCGTCGGACAGCTCGCAACGTCCTTCGATGACATCGGCCAGTGTGTAGCGCGGAGTCAGTCCCAACAGAATATCGATATTCGCCAGGCCCAGATCGGCGTCCAGCAATACGACACGCCGCCCCATTTTTGCCAGCGCCAACGAAAGGTTAACCGCCACCGTTGTCTTGCCCACGCCACCTTTACCGCCCGTTACCGCGACAACTTGCACGCAATGCACATCATCCATTTTGTCTTCCCTTCCCTGCGCATTGTGTGCCAGTACGTAATGGCACCATTCTGATGCCCGAAGAATAGCTGAAATGCGCAAAATAGCCGCTTTGTCTTCCGACGAGAGGCGTTTCAAGGCATTCCATCGACCGTTTTACCGAAAAATGCCGTTAATCCATTGCCCCAGAGAATGACACTGCGTTCCTGAATGCTCGCTGGCAGATGACCCAATACCCAGACGTCTAAATCCAGACGTCATTGATTGCGGTTCTTTCTCCGTTCTGATCGCCGGTATTCAGCACACCACGCGGCTCGATCAGTAACATCCTCACCTCTCGCTCAGCATAAGGCTTGTGTTCGACGCCCTTGGGGACGACGTACATTTCTCCCTGCCTTACCACGACGGCGCCCTCTCGAAGATCAATGCGAAGCTCGCCTTCGAGGACGATGAAGGTTTCATCGGTATCGGCATGGGCATGCCAGACAAAGTCGCCTTCGATTTTCACCACCTTGAACTGGTAATCGTTCATCTCGGCAATGACCTTGGGTGCCCATTGCTCACTGAACAAAGCAAATTTTTCGGCAAAGTTAATCGCGGTGCAGGTCGCTACGCCAGGTTGGGAATGCATGTGAGTCGTCCTTTCTAGCCAAGTTATCGAGTTCTGACTTTAGGAGCGGAGCAGCGCTGCGTATTGCATGATTGTGCAAGTAGCCCGACAACATTCTCAAGCAAGACCCAGCCGCTTCATCCACCGGCCGGGAGAGACGCCGTAGGTCTGGACGAATTGACGCGTCATGTGGCTTTGATCGAAAAAGCCTGCGGATACCGCTGCCTCCGCCATCGAATAGCCCCCGAACATCAGTGCTCTTGCCAGATCGAGACGTCGTTGAGTCATGTATCGATAGGGGCTCGTACCGTACAGCGCACGAAAATCACGGCTCAGGCTCCAGCGGTCTCGGCCACTTGCCTGCGATAACTCCTCCAGGGTAATGACGCGATCCAGAGACTCATGAATAAGCGCACGCGCGCGCTCGGCCGCTGCGAAATCAAACGACTTGCGCCGCCCGCGTTGACCGCAGAGCACATCCAGCGCTTGCGCGAGGTCATAAATGGCATCGTCTTCTTCCAGAGGTTCGATGCAAGCGTCGAGGTTTTGCAGCAGCACCTGGGTCGCGGCATAAAGCCGTGGGTCGCTCGATAAACCACCTTCGATGAAGGGCAAGGGCTTGCCGCCCAGCACCTGTTGAATCAAGGCCGGTTCGATGTAGATCATCCGATAATGAAAACCCGCTTCGGTACCGGCTTCACCGTCATGCACCTCGTCCGGATGCAAAACGATGGTTTTTCCGGGCAGGCTATGACGCTTGGTGTTGCGGTACTGGAAGCTTTGTACACCCGACAGCGTTCGTCCGATGGCGTACGTATCGTGGCGATGCGGCGTAAACCCATGGCCGCCAAAAAAGGCTTCGATTCGCTCCATCTTCAACGGCTGAGCCGAGCGCTTTACCCAATCCATATCGCCCCTGGTTTTAGTCATGTCCCTGTACCGGCCGAATGATGTCAATACGGTACCAGTCCGGACGCCTGATGTCCTTGAATGACTAGCCCGAATCCCCCATGGCCCCGCCGTTAAATTTGTCTCTTCCCATCGTGAACCAGTCTTCAGACCCGCAGTCTTAGCCGTGCCGTAAAAGAAGCTCACCCAACGAAGCGCTCCTACGGTCATTGCTCGTTCCTGTCCTCCCTATAGCCGTCATCTCATCAGAGCTGTCCGTTCATGCGCCCAACCGTCCGCTGCTGTCGCTTTATTTCGCTGTGCCTGATGCCTTTGTGTGCACTGTTCGCCAGCCCCGCCCATGCCGGCGGGGAGCGGCAACTGGTGGAAGTCATCAACGACTACCGCGCCGATCCCGATCGCTGCGCAGGGCGTTCGGTCAAGCCGTTGCGGCCGCTGTCGCTGAAATCGAACCTGGCCTTGCCGGTCGGCTATGGCGGCGGTTTGCGCAGTGCCTTGAAAGCTAAAGGCTATCAAGCGGTGACGGTGCGCACCATTCGCCTGGTCGGCGCGCAAGATGCCGATGAGGCGTTTGACATGCTTGAGAGCGATTATTGCGGTGCGCTGCTCGATACCCAGTACGCCGACATCGGCGTCACTCGCGCCCGCAGCGAATGGCAAGTGGTGCTGGCACAACCGGTGCTCGATGGGCGTGCCGGCGATTCGCGAGCAGCGAGTAAGACGTTGCTGGCCGAGGTCAATGCGGCACGGGCCAGGCCGCGCCTATGCGGGCGCCAACGCTTTGCCGCCGCACGGCCGCTAACCTGGAATGCCGCCCTGGGAGCTGCCGCGCAAGGGCATAGCAAGGCAATGGCCTACGGCAATTACTTTGCCCACCGCGATCCCGACGGTGATATGCCATTGGACCGGGCCAAAGCCGCC
This sequence comes from Pseudomonas sp. PGPR40, assembly GCF_022014505.1. NCBI lineage: Bacteria > Pseudomonadati > Pseudomonadota > Gammaproteobacteria > Pseudomonadales > Pseudomonadaceae > Pseudomonas > Pseudomonas sp. PGPR40. The sequence goes on from NZ_JAKLSP010000034.1 coordinate 62,660, forward strand.
GGCTATCGAGGTCGTCAGATCGGCGAGAACATCGCCGCCGGGCAAAGCTCACCGAACAAAGCGATGGCCGGCTGGCTGGCCAGCCCCGGGCATTGCGCCAACCTGATGAACCCGATGTTTACCCAAGTGGGCGCAGCCTACGCCGCCGATTCGCGCAGCGATAAGGGTGTTTATTGGACGATGCTGTTTGGTGCGCCTTGAGTGAAGCCCATTCCATAACCCATAAAATGCCAGTCGGTTAATCGCAACCCCTGTGGGAGCGGGCTTGCTCACGAAGACGGCGGCACAGTCGACATTGATGTCGCCTGACATACCGCTTTCGCGAGCAAGCCCGCTCCCACAGGGTCCGACGGTGTTCTTCAGACTGGGGTCATGATTCAAATACTCGACGGCGCTGCCACGCGTTGCTGCCCTTTGAAGGCCAGCGAAAAACAGAAAAATATCGCCAACGCGAACCCGGCCGGGAACAGCCAGATGTTTTTCCAGTCATGGCTGTCAGCCGATGCATAGTGATCGGTGACCGTCCCGGCCACCCAAAAGCCAATCAGCATGCCCAAGCCGTACGTCGCGAGCGTGATCAACCCTTGCGCGGAGCTTCTGAATCGCTCCGAGGCTTTGGCATCGGTATAGATCTGTCCTGAGACAAAGAAGAAGTCGTAGCAGATGCCGTGCAGAGCGATGCCGGTGAACAACATGAAGGCGAGGTCGCCGTTGTTACCGTAGGCGAACAACAAGTAGCGCAACGCCCACGCCAGCATCCCCACCAACAGCGCGATTTTGATGCCGAAACGCTGAATGAACAGCGGCAGGAGCAACATGAACAGCACTTCCGAGACTTGCCCGATCGCCATCTTGGCGGTTGGATTGGTCACGCCGATTTCCGCCAGAAACGGGTTGGCATTCTGGTAATAAAACGCCAACGGAATGCAGATCAAAATAGAGGCGATGAAGAACACCAGGTAGCTGCGGTCCTTCAACAAACCCAAGGCGTCCAGCCCCAGCATTTGCTTCAAGCCGACTCTGCCCAGCTCAGGTTTGAGCGGCGCGGTGCGCGGCAGGCTGAAGCTGTAGAGCCCGAGTACAAGGGAGGCAATGGCCGACATCAGAAACGTGTTGCGCAGGCCACCGGATGAGATCGCTTGTTGCGAATCCCAACACAAAGCTGATCACCACGCCTGCCACGATCCAGCCGATGGTGCCCCACACTCTGATCCGCGAGAACTCCAGGGCCGGGTCGCGCATCTGCCGGAACGCCACCGAATTCACCAATGCCAGCGTCGGCATGTAGATCATCATGTAGGCCAGTACGAACGGGTAAAACTCACTGAAGTCAGGCGCTCGATAGAGTTGCAACAGCAGCACTGCGCCGATCAGATGCAACACCGCAAGAATGCGCTCGGCATTGAAGTAGCGGTCGGCAATCAAACCGATCACAAAGGGCGCGATGATCGCGCCCCAGGACTGTGTCGAGAACGCCATGCCGATCTGCCCGCCGCTGGCCCCAAGATTGCTGGAGAGGAAGGTGCCGAGGGTCACGAACCATCCGCCCCAGATAAAGAACTGCAAGAACATCATTACGCTTAATCGCGCACTCATCGTGGTCATATCAGTCACCGTCTTATTGTTTTTTTTGCGGAGAGAGGAACGAACAAGGTTGTATTCAGGCGTCGGGCAAACCCAGCAGTCGACGATTGAAACCTTCGTCGGACGTCACGCTGGCGAAATCGTCGAACGCCTTTTGAGTCTTGGTGATCATGTGCTGCCGGATAAAGGCCGCGCCTTCTGCGGCGCCCTGCTGCGAATCCTTCAGGCAACACTCCCATTCCAGAACCGCCCAGCCGGCAAAGTCGTACTGAGTCAGTTTGCTGAAAATCGATTTGAAATCGATCTGCCCATCGCCCAAGGAACGGAAGCGGCCAGGCCGCTCGACCCAGCCTTGATAGCCGCCGTAGACACCCGAACGGGCATCGGGCCGGAACTCGGCGTCCTTGACGTGGAACATGCGGATGCGCTCGTGGTAGCGATCGATGAAGCCCAGATAGTCCATTTGCTGAAGCAGCAAATGGCTCGGGTCGTAGAGAATCGCGGCGCGCGGATGGTGATCGACGGCCTCGAGGAAACGCTCGAACGAGGCGCCGTCGTGCAGGTCCTCGCCGGGATGGATCTCGTAACAGAGATCGACTCCGGCCTCTTCGAAACAATCGAGGATCGGCAACCAGCGCTTGGCCAGTTCGGCAAAACCCTGCTCGACCAGACCGCTCGGGCGTTGCGGCCACGGGTAGACGTAAGGCCACAGCAGCGCACCGGAAAACGTCGCGTGCGCCTTCAACCCCAAGCGTTGGCTGGCGCGCGCGGCGAGCTTTAACTGATCGATGGCCCATTCGGTTCGTGCCTGAGGCTGGCCGCGCAAATGCGCGGGGGCGAAGTCATCGAACAACGTATCGAACGCCGGATGCACCGCCACCAGTTGGCCCTGCAGATGCGTCGACAGCTCGCTGATTTCGACGCCTGCCTGGGCGCAGACGGCTTTCAATTCATCACAGTATTCCTGACTGTCGGCGGCGCGCGCCAAGTCGATATATTGCGTGCCCAGGGTCGGCAATTGAATGGCTTTGTAACCCTGCGCTGCGGCCCAGCGGGCAATGTTGGCGAGCGTGTTGAAGGGCGCTTCGGCGGACATGAACTGCGCGAGGAAAATACCCGGGCCGCGCAGGCCTGTCGGTGTTGGTGAGGTTTGGTTCACGGGAGAGTTCTGCGGATTCATGGGTTGCACACCAGTTCGGTCCACTTCGCGTCGCCGCGATGATTGGCGATCGCTGCCTCGATGAAGGCCATGCCACGCAACCCGACATCGATGCCCGGCACACCGGGGGCATCGTTGCCTTCGACGTTGCTGCGGATCGCGGTGGCGAAATCACCATAGAGATTGGCCATGGCCTCGAGATAACCCTCGGGATGCCCGGCGGGCAAACGCATGCGCTGGCTGGCGGCCTCGCACAACCAGGGCTGACCGACACCGGAACGAAGGATGCTCAACGGTTGATCGAGGGAACGATGGATCAGGCTCGCGGGCTCTTCCTGACGCCACTCCAACCCGCCTTTATCGCCATAGACGCGGATCTTCAATGGGTTCTCTTCGCCGGCGCAGACCTGGCTGGCGATCAATACCCCGCTGGCCCCGGCGGCCATCTTGAACAGCATCGCCGCGTCATCGTCCAGCTGCCGCCCGGCAATGTGCGAACCCAAGGTTGCGCACACCTGTTCGATGGGTTGGTCCGCGACGAATTCGGCCAGTGAAAAGGCATGGGTGCCGATGTCGCCAATGCAGCCGCCCAGCCCGGACTGCTCGGGCTGATCGCGCCAACTCGCCTGCTTGTTGCCCTGCTTGGCCACATCCCGGCTCAGCCAGCCCTGCGGGTACTCGACAATGACCTTGCGCACAGCGCCGATCACGCCGGTACGCACCATCTTGCGCGCCTGCCAGACCATCGGATAACCCAGATACGTATGGGCCAGCCCATAGAGGCGATCACTGCTTTTCACCACTGCCTTGAGCGCCAGCAGTTCGGACAGATTCAGTGCGGCGGGCTTTTCGCTGAACACATGAAATCCCGCGCTCAGTGCCTGGCTGGCGATCGGCGCGTGCAGGTGATTGGGGGTGACGATCACCAACAACTCCATGCGCTGGTCGGCAGGCAGTGCGCGCTCGCTATCGAGCATCTGTTGCCAGTCGCTGTAGCAGCGTGAGGCGGCCAACCCCAGCGCGGCGCCGGTGTCCTGATTGTTGCGGGCGTCTCGGCTGAAGGCGCCACACACCAGTTCAAAACGACCATCAAGGCCGGCAGCCTGGCGGTGGGCTTTGCCGATGAAAGCGCCCTCGCCGCCCCCGACAAATCCCATTCTTATTTTTGCCGTTGCACCATTCATCGCGAATTTTCTCTTTTTCGGGGTGGGTTAACGCTCAGGTTTGACTATGATGTAACCGGTTACATCATGGCGGAAATTTATGCTCAGTTACTTCGGGTGTCAAACCCGGGATCAAAAAATGAAGGTCATTTCAGCGCACGGCCGGACTGCGGTAAGCTCGCCGGCCACGTTTACATCTGCCGGTTCGATAACGAGGTCGTCTTGTCCAATATCCGTGAAGTAGCCCGGCTGGCCGGCGTCTCGGTGGCCACCGTGTCCCGAACGCTGAAGTCACCCGAGCGCGTACTCCCCGACACCCGGGACAAGGTCAACGCCGCGGTGGAACAGGCCGGCTATCGGCCGAACCTCATGGCCGTGCAGTTTCGCTCGCGCAGAACCGGCAACCTGGTGATTCTGGTCCCGGCCATCGCCAACACGTTTTTCGCACGGGTGATCAGTGGCGCCCAACAGTCGGCACAGGCAGCCGGTTACCGCTTGCTGCTGTGCGACACCCAGGGCCGCGAGGAAATCGAACGGGAATTTGCCGCGCTGGTGTACGCCCACCAGGCCGACGGCGTGATTCAGTTGCGCGCCTACGACCCGTTTGAATCGCCCTTCCCCCACGGCGAGTCACTGCCCTTGGTCAACGCCTGTGAGGTGATTCAAGGCGGGCGGCATCCGACGATCAGCCTCGACAACCGGGCAGCGGCCAAGGCCATGACGGAACATCTGATCGATCTGGGCCATCGCCGGATCGGCCTGATCAAAGGCCCGAAAAGCAGCCCGCTCACACGCGACCGCGTGGCCGGTTATCAAGATGCATTGCACCAGGCCGGTATCGAGTCGGATCCGCAATTGGTCTGCCACGGGGACTTCACGTTGCAGGCCGGTTTTGATGGCGCGGGAATGCTGCTGGAACTGTCCGACCGTCCAACCGCGTTCTTTTGCGAAAACGATGAAATGGCAATCGGTGCCTTGAAGCGCATCAAACAACAGGGTTTGCGGGTACCCGACGATATTTCGTTGGTCGGTTTCGATGACATTCCGTTCGCGGCCTACTGTGATCCGGCGTTGACGACGATCGCGCAACCCGCCGAAATCTTTGGCCAAAAGGCTGTTGAAATGCTGATCGCCCTCATTGAAAAAAAAACCATCCCGGACCGCCATGTGGTGCTGCCGTTCACATTAACCGTGCGTAACAGTACGACCGCCCGAAAGGGATGAGGGAGAAATCATGGACATCAAAACCGACCTGCAACGCATCGCGCTCCAGGAAGAAACGCTGAGGTTTGAACGCTTCGACAAAGCGACGGCCTGGGACTTGGGCACCCGTTTGAAAACTGCCTGCGAGGAGCAAGGCGTGTCCACCACGATCGAGGTCAGGCTGGCGCGGGACACGGTGTTTTTCTACTCGATGCCGGGAACCTCTGCCAGCAATGCCGACTGGGCACGACGCAAGCGAAATGTCGTGGAACTGATGGAACTCAGTTCGTACCGCGTAGGCCTGTCCTTCAAGCTTCAGGGCGATTCACTCGAAGGTTTGATGGGGTTGCCGCTGCGTGATTACGCCGATCATGGGGGCAGTTTCCCGGTGTCGGTCAAGGGCGTGGGGTGCATTGGCGCCGTCACCGTTTCAGGGCTGCCCCAGCGTGAGGATCATGCTTTGGTGGTTCAGGTATTGGCACAGATGTGCGGGGCCGAGCCGAGCGAACTTGCGCTTGAGGCCGAATAACACCTGTGGGAGCGGGCTTGCTCGCGAAAGCGGCGTGTCAGGCGACATCGATGTTGACTATGCCGCCGCCTTCGCGAGCAAGCCCGCTCCCACATGGATTTCGCTTAATTGACTGGCACCGGGTCTCCCAACAAATGGATTACTTCGGTTGCGCCACCGTGCGCAAATAAGGTTTCACCGTTTTGAAGCCATCCGGATATTTCTTCCTGGCGTCCTCATCGGAGACCGAAGTGGGAATGATCACGTCCTCGCCTGGACGCCAGTTCACCGGGGTGGCGACGGTGTGCTTGGCGTTCAACTGCAGGGAATCGAGCAGACGCAGCACCTCATCGAAGTTGCGGCCGGCACTCATCGGGTAGATCAGCATCGCCTTGACCTTTTTGTCCGGGCCGATGATGAACACTGAACGCACCGTGGCGTTGTCCACCGCAGTCCGTGCGCCGCCGCTGGCATTCGGATGGATCATGTCGTAGAGCTTCGCCACCACCAGGTTCTCGTCCCCGATCATCGGATAGTTGACCGCATGCCCCTGGGTCTCTTCGATGTCTTTGGCCCAGGTCTGGTGATTACTGACAGGGTCGACGCTGAGCCCGACGATCTTGGTGTTGCGCTTATCGAACTCTGGCTTGAGCCCCGCCATGTAGCCAAGCTCAGTGGTGCACACCGGGGTGAAGTCCTTGGGATGGGAAAACAGGATCGCCCACTTGTCGCCGATCCACTCGTGGAAATGCAGCGGGCCTTCGGTGCTCTCGACGGTAAAGTCCGGTGCTTCGTCGCCAATTCGGATTGCCATGTTCGTTCTCCTTACTGTTGAGTCGTAGGAAGCCGCTGGCAGCTGTTCCAACGGCGTTCAGGATCTGCGTTGAACCTGTCAACGCGGGTCAGTATAGGAGACGCTTGAACATAAGGCAGTTATCGCCGCGCCCACACTGCAGCCCTTGATCGACGGGGCCTTCAAGCCTTCGCGTCACCTTCGACCGACACCGCAAGCCCCGATGTCCTGGCCAGCCAGTAATAGAGAATGCCCGGCACCACCAACCCGACGATCCAGGAAATATCGACACCGCCAAGCTGCGCGACCATCGGTCCGGAATAGAAGTGAGTGTCGACAAAAGGCAGCTGAACCAGCACACCGAAGACATACACGCTGATCCCCAACACATTCCAGCGCCCATAACGCCCCGCCGGGTCGGACAACGCGGGAATGTCATAACGCTCTTTGTTGATGAAGTAATAATCCACCAGGTTGATCGCGCTCCACGGCGTGAAGAAGGTCAACAAAAACAGGATGAAGTATTTGAACGTCGTGAGAAACGAATGCAGCCCCAGCAATGCCAGCGCGGTGGACGCGCCGACAATCGCCAGCACGAACAGCATGCGTTTGCCGGCGGATATCTCGAAGCCACGACGGAAGCCACTGATAATGGTGGCCACGCACATGAAGCTGCCATAAGCGTTGAGGGTCGACACCGTGACCTTGCCGAACACCACGCTCAAATACAGCAGAGAAGCGATCACGCCGGTGCTGCCCAACCCGACGATAGTGGCGACTTCATGTCCACGAAAACTCGTGCCCGCCAATGCAGCGGCGAACACTCCCAGCACCATCGACGCCTGGGCGCCCAGCACCGTTCCCAGACCTACGGCGGTGAACGTTTTCCACGACGAGGTCTTGCTCGGCAGGTAGCGTGAGTAGTCAGCCACATAAGGACCGAACGCAATCTGCCAGGACGCGGAAAGGGACACCGCCAGCAGGAAATTGCTCCAGCCGAAATGGCGATTTTCCAGCAACAGACCGATGTCGTTGAGCGTCATCAATCGGGTAAACAGGTAGACGAAGGCAATGATGCCCAGCACGCTGGCCACCCGTCCGACCCAGTGGATGACCCGATAACCGAAGATCGTCAGAAACGCGATGCAGGCGGCGAAAATCAGGATGCCGGCGCTGTCGCTGACGTCGATCAGCTGGGCAATGGCCTGCCCCGACAGCACCGCGCCGGTGGCGCTGAAACCGAGGTACATCAGGCACACCAGCACAATCGGGATCGCCGCTCCATAGACGCCGAATTGCACGCGACTGGAGATCATCTGCGGCAGCCCAAGCTTCGGTCCTTGTGCCGCGTGCAGGGCAACCACCGCACCGCCGAGCAACTGGCCGATCAGCAAACCGATGAGTGACCAGAACACATCGCCACCCAGCACCACGGCCAGAGCGCCGGTGACGATCGCCGTGATCTGCAGGTTGGCGCCGAGCCACAGGGTGAACTGGCTGTAGAGGCTGCCATGGCGCTCGGCCTCGGGAATGTAATCGATCGAACGCGTCTCGATCAGGGGACTTCGCTGCTGACTATCGCTGACCTGGGTCATTGCGGTGGTTTTCCTGTGAAGAACAGTTTGTTGTTTTTATCGTGTGGGCTTGAACGCTTAGAAGGCCTTGCTGGCACTGGCTACGACTGTGGCAGTGCATAGATCGCCATAGCCGTACCAGCTCGCACATTCGCTTTTCGACAGGTCGGTATCGACGTAGCTGAGGCCCCAGGTCACGCCGACGAAATCACGGGTCAGTTTGGCTTCCCACTCGGTGTAGGCATCACGGCTTTCGCCGTTGGTGGACCAGAACGCCGGGTCTTTGACATCGTTGCGACCCACGCGCAGGTCCAGGCCGATCTCGGCCGGCAATTCGATTGTGTAGCTGAGGTAGGTGTAGAGGGTGTCCTGGTCCTCGCCAAAGAAGTTCGGCGTATCGTTTGAGTAGTTGGCGCCGAGCTTCACGCCATAAACGTCAAGGATGGCGTAGACCTCACTCATGTTGAATTGGCCTTCCTTTGGATAGTCGTACTTGAGGTACCCCAGATCGAGACTGATTGCTTCGGTCGCCTGCCAGTAGTAGCCCGCGTAGTAATCAAGTTCCTGCCGGGTCTTGTAGGGGCCGCCGAAATCGACATTCGAGGTCCAGGCGCCAATGTACAAGCCGCTGCTGTGCACCAGCGTGGCGCCGGCCTGAACCGCCGGATCCCCCAGGGTTTGCGAAATGCCACGAGTGCGGTAGTCGCTGACAACGCCCAGGGTCATGTCCAGGCTGAAGTTGTCGTTAAGTGTCAGCGCCTGGCTGGTCAGGGGAGCCAATACAAGGCTGGCAAGGGTCAATGCTGAGCGTACGTTCATACAAGTCTCTTATTTTTATGGATCAGCGGGTGATTTCGGGCATGGTGTTGCCCTAATGCCTGTCAGTTAAACGGGATCTGTAGGAGTGGGCTTGCCCGCGAAGACGGCGGTACAGTCAACATTGATGTCGCCTGACACACCGCTTTCGCGGGCAAGCCCGCTCCTACAGATTTCGCGGTAACTGACTGGCATTGGGCGTTGCCCAGCCCCTCGCCATGCGAGGAGCAGGAGCATTTTTTGGTGCTGCCGGCGGATAGTCGTCACGACGCGGGCGCGTAAACCTGCTTGCCAGCGAAGAAAGTCTTCAGGACCTTGGTGTCGAACAACTCGTCGTCGCTGACCTTGAACACATCGCGATCGAGGATGATCAGATCGGCCTGTTTGCCGGGCGCCAGCGAGCCAATCTGTTGCTCCAGCCGCAGGACTTTGGCGGCATTGAGGGTGTAGGCATAGAACATGGTCTGGCGATCAATGCTTTCATTGGCATTCAACACACCCAGCGGCCCTTTGCGGGTGCTGGCCTGAGCGATGGCATTCCACGGGTTGGGGCTGGACACCGGCCAGTCACTGCCACCGGCGATGAGCGCACCGGCGTTATGCAGGGACCTGGCGGGATACTGATAACCGTAAGCGAACGCGCTGATATACGGCTTGACCAACTCCACCGTGTAAGACTCGCCGGTCGCCCACAGCAGCTGCATGGAAGCGATCACGCCCAGTTGCTTGAAGCGCGGAAACTCCTTTGGATTGACCAGTTGCAAGTGAGTGATGCTGTGGGCCATCGGTGCCGGGTTGAGTTTGCGCGCGTATTCAATGCCATTGAGTGACTCACGTACGGCACGGTCGCCGACCGCATGCGTGTGCACAATCCAGTCACGCTTCTCCGCCGCGACTACCAATTCACCAAAGTGTGCCGGGTCGATCAGCAACTGACCGTTTTTGTGACTGTTGGTGAACGGAACAATCACCGCTGCCGTCTGCCCCGGGAACTCCAGAACGCCGTCCGCAAAGACCTTGATGCCGGGGAAGCTCAGGTTGGGCACGCCCTCGAATTTCTTCATCACCTTGGCCAGCACTTCCAAATCGGCCGGCCGGCTTTTTGGGTTGGCCAGCAGCAGCGCCGCGACGTGGGCATTGAGCTCGCCCTTCTCTGCCAGTTCGCGGTAAAGCGGTAGAACACCGTAACTCTGCTCGGTGGCCCGGAAATCGAACAGCGAATCACCACTTCCGGCATTCGCTGCCGCGTCCATCCAGGCGGTAACGCCATATTGATGATTGACCTTCACCGCCTCGCGGGCAGCCTTCAACATGACCTCGTTGCCGGGCGCGGGGATCTGACTGCGCACCTTGTCCCAGCGCGACTCGGCGAACAAACCATTGGGAGTGAAGTCCGCTGCGTGCCCCACGAAGCTGCGGTCCTGTTCCGACAGACCTTTTACCAGTGCCGCGTCGATCTTCAGACGCTTGAGCATCGCGTTGTTGGCCCAACCGGTATGCCCGTCGATCCCGCTGAGAACCACCGGTTGATCCGCCCAGCGTCCCTGATTGAAGCGCTGACCGAGCTCGCGGCTTTTCTCCCAATAGGCCGAACTCACCCCGGCAATGCTGATCACGTCACCGGCCCGTGCGCGCCCCGCCTCATCCTGCTCGATCACCCATTGCTCGAGTTCCGGCAACGGCTTCACTTCATCCAGCAGATTGGCACCCTGGCTGTTGAAAGCCGCAACGACCGGGTGACTATGGGTATCAATCATTCCAGGCATCAATACTTTGCCCGCCAGGTCGATTCGTTGCGTCTGGGCATCGGCCAGGGCGTTGATCTCGGCATCGCTGCCCACTTTAAGAATCTTGCCGTCTTGCACCGCCACGGCCTGAACCAGCGCTTGACCGGGTTCGGCGGTAAAGACTTTGCCGTTGAACAACACAAGATCAGCCGCGGCCATGGCTTGCACCGAGGAAAGGGCCAGGGCTGCGGCCAACAGGTTGGGAATGAATAGTTGCATCGGAACACTCTCTTGTTTTTATTGGGCGATTCGGGATGTGGAAGCTTGTGACAACGCCTTCGGATCAAGTCCAACGAACGGCGCCTTGGCCCACACGACCTTGCCGCCAACCATCGTCAGCAGCACTTCGTTCCGGCCCAGCTCATCCTCCGGCACCTGCATGAAGTTCTTGTCCAACACGATCAAGTCGGCGAACTTGCCCACTTCAACCGAACCGACAACGGTGTCCAGTTTCAGCTGCTCGGCGGCGTTCATGGTGATGGTGCGCAGCACGTCGGTACGCGACAGCGCCGGGTCGGCATTCAGCCTGCCCGCATACTTGGGGCCATAGCTGTGCGGGTTCAGCGGATCGCCTGAACGGGTGACACCGATCTTCAACGCCAGGAATTCATCGAGCGGGTCGACCGGCCAATCGCTGCCATAAGCAACCCGGCCGCCAGCACGGCTGATGCTGCCCGATGGCTCCATGCGGGCAAAACGCGCAGGCCCCAGATGATCGCTGGTACCGTCGACCGTGGACGGCGCCTGCTGGGCCCATTGGAACGACATGTTGGCGGTCACGTCGAGCGCCTTGAAACGTGAATAGTCGGCGGGGTCTACCGATTCGGCATGAGTAATGGCTGGACGAAAACCGTTGCCCGGCAGTTGCTGGCGTACGTATTCGATACTGTTCAACGAGTCACGTACCGCCCGGTCTCCGGTGGCGTGAAGGTGCGGGTCGAGGCCGGCCTGCACCGCTTGCAACAGCAACGGATTGAGCACTTGCGGCGGGTAGTACAGCTCACCGACATTCTTGCCAGGCGTCCACTTGGGCGCGGCATCGTTGCCGGCATTGCGCAGGTACGGCGCCAACATTGCCCCGGTATCCGCTGGAGCATTGATGATGCCGTCCATGAACAATTTGACGTGACGCATGCTCACACCCGGCGCGACTTTGGCCTCGCCCTGGTCGTAGGTGTTGGCCAGTGCCTTGGCCTCGGCAATGGTTTTCGCCGGGTCTGCAACAGCGGCGGCAGGGTCGAGTTTGATCGCCAGCAAGGCCCGTGCGGTCAACTCACCCGACTGTTGCAGGGTGGTAAACGCTTTGCCATTTTCAGGCCCTGACAAGGCATCGAAGAAACTGGTGATGCCTTGCTGACGCATGGCGTCGAGCGCCGCGCGGGTCTGGTTGAGTTTCTCTGCGTCGGTGGCTGGCGGCACCACGGCGGCCATGGCATCGGCGGCACCGTCTTCGCAGATACCAGTCGGGTTGCCGGCGCTGTCGCGCACGTACTTGCCATCACCCGGATTGGCCGTGTGCTTGTTGATGCCAGCGACCGCCAGGCCACGAGAGTTTGTCAGCACGGTATGGAAGTCGGTGGAACGGACCTGAATCGGGCGATGAGTCTTGAGTGCATCCAGCGTTGATTTGTCGGGATCGCCGTCAAGCCCGGTCATGCCCATGCGGTCCCAACTGCCCACTTCAAGCCAGACATCGGGGCCCTTGCCCTTGTCGGCATCCAGACACGCCTGAATGGTTTCCTGGAAAACCTTGCGGGTCATCGTCTGGTATTTCAGGTCGCACAACGTCATGGCGCGACCGCCGTCCCCCGGATGCATGTGCGCATCGACGAAGCCGGGCATCAACATGCGCCCCGCGAGATCGATCAGCTGGGTCTGCGTGCCGATATACGAAGCAACGCCTTCATCGCTGCCGACATAGACGATCTTCCCGCCCGTGACGGCGATCGCCTGCTGCACGGAGTTCTTGCCATCGACGGTGTAAATATAGCCGTTGCGCATCACCCTGTCAGCTGGTGTCAAACCGTGTGTCTGACACCCCACCAGCGCCATGCAGGAAAATGCCGTTGTCGACGCAACGGCGATAAACAGCCTGGAAAATTTCAACTGCCTCACCTCTATTTTTATAGTTTTGGAAGTGGCCCGAACAGACGGCCGCAAGCCTCTGATATGCAGGCATACCCTATAGGGCGCGGGCGTCGGATGGACCTCTGCAAATGAGGAGGGGTGAGGTAATTAAATGATAGGGGGTCGATCTGGTGATTCTCGGCAAGTCGCCTGTTACTGTCAGTTCAGGCGCGGAACCTGTGGGAGCGAGCCTGTTCGCGAAGACGGCCGCACAGCCAACATTGATATGGCCTGACATCGCTGAACTCGATGACGACTTGCTCATCATCGGTCAGTTCGATCAGGAGTAAGCCTTTTACTGAGGATGGTTGGGCGCCGAGGGAAGTCGACGTGGCGCAGGTCGTAGACGCCGGGCACGGGGTGCAGCCAGGACGTCGTGTTGCGGACTCGTCTCGCCTGTACGAATCCCCAGAAACGAAAAAGCCCAGCGGCTAGCTGGGCTTTTTCATCAATGACACATTCGCCTTAGGCAGAAGCCTTCTCGGTTTTTCGCGCCATCTTGAGAGCTTCCGCCTTATCCAGCACGTCACGCTGAGAGGCGATCGCTTTAGACATCGCCATTATAAATACGTCCCGCTTGGTCTCGGGGGAAGCCTTGCAGAAAAATTCAGCCAAGGACTGGATTTTCCGATCTTAGCTGCACTCATTTTCTCTGCCTCGGTTAGGAGCTCGATAAGCTCAAGATGGTTCAACCTAACATTTAGATCGCCTCTAGACCATCCGCCTGCCTGTGCGACTCGCGCACAAGATAATTCAACATCGCCAAAGGCTCCTTGTTTAGGCGCCCTCAAAGTTACGTCCTGAAAGCTACAAAACCTTGCGCCATTGCCTACGGCTGCACCAGAATCCGCCGGCTTGTGCGCTTTGGATCCACTCGGTAACTTGATTCGCATCACTGATCCCCAGTGATCGGGTTTAGCAGCCCGTCGTGACGAAGCGCATTTGCATCCAGACAGTCAGGTCATTTTTCAGGCCTGCACTTTATGGTAGCTGTGCGCAGGGCGCCCTCGGGCGCGCCGGATTCGTCTCCGCCGGTCTGCTAACCTGCGCATAGCTGCCACCCTTCGTTTAGCAGCGATTCGGTGATGGCTCCATATTGTTGGAGACGTAAATATGTTCAAGGTAACGCCAAACCCACCAGACGCCGATCCGATATCCCCATACGAACCCGATTCAAAAAAACTCAACGAAGCCGCCGAACGCGCCCTCAACTTCCACTTCCCATCGAATGCCGACATCAAAGCCACCGCGCGTACACCCAGCACGATGCTTTCCGTGAACCCAGAAGCCACAGCCGAAACCCTGGCGGTTTTTTTGGTCGAGACGTTGGCTTCGGTCGATGTGATGGTCCATCAGTTGGTGGATCATTTGGAGGGTGATTCACGCTACGCCCTGCTGGGCATTTCCAACAGCATCATGGTGGCGGAGATCACGGCGAACCGGGTGCTGGATAAAATAGAAGTGTGAGCTCCATTCCCCTGTAGGAGCGAGGCTGTTGTGGCTCAATGTTTTTGGACCATGATGTAGGAGTGTCGATCTAAGGAAGCATCATGGGATATCGGGTTGTTAACGCCGAGGAAAAAGCGGAAGCCATTCGCTTGGT